>CAMYOI010000372.1 GCA_947259955.1 uncultured Gammaproteobacteria bacterium | reverse complement strand
TGATCAAGGAAACATGATTTAAAACTGGTTTAAATTCATGGTGCGTGTTTGGGTCGCCAAATTTGAAGAAACTTTTCGACTCTGCCAATAGGTCCTTCATCGAGACCTTCACGTCTTCTTTTATAAAATCGCCGTCTGTCAAAACGCTTGTCGCACATTGTTTCCCTGTAATTTCATAAAGAACCCGAGAAGCGGCTTCGGCTAACGTATGGATAGAAACCGTGTCTTCATCGCGAAAGAACATCGTGATGGCTTGCAACAGTTGGCGTTCTGCTACATCAAACTTTGAGAAAAGCAGTGTCAAGTCGCCCTTTTTCTTAAAGCAATAGGTTCAGGAGTCGCATAATACTCCGTACTTTCACGGTCACGTTATTCAAGCGCCAATATATTCTGAGTAACATGTGTTTCACTTTACTTCTCCCAACCGCAATTCGTTGCTCGAGTCTCGTAAATTCGACCGGTAAAAACCGCGCAAACGGTATATTATGCAAACAAGAAATCGACAACATCTTGAAAGGGAATAGTTACACATGTGCATGACGAATTCGCAATTCTGCCCCGTAAAAAGGCCGATTCGGCAGTCTTGTCTCGGACGGTGATCCGCCCTACCCTGCAGTCGGAAGAAATGATTATTCCTCCTGTTGATTCCATTCTTTACCCTACTCGAGAAGCTGCTTGGTCCCGGTGGCACCAGAGCCGTTAGCGCTCTGAGCTAAAATTACCATGCACAGGTTGAAACAATCGAGTGTTCAATTTGCCTGGCTCACGGCAATCCTGTTGGTTTCGCTCTCAGCACCGACCGAGGCACAGGACCGGGAACTATGGATCAACCCAAACCTGAGCTCCTACAGTGAGCTACCAATCGCGGTAAAGATTGGGCTCCGAATCGATCAAATTATCCATGTCGATCAGAAATCCGAAAACTTCGGGGCGGTAGGTGACCTCAGGATGGAGTGGCGGGATCCGAATCTTGCGTTTGATCCGCTGCAGAACGAACTTCAATTCAGGCGGTATGAGGGAGGTGTTTTTGCTCAAAAAGCAGATGAAGAAAACATCTTCTTTCCATCGTTTACTATAGATAATCAACAGGGTCGCCGGTTCAAAGACGAAGCCGGCGTCGTTGTTCTCCCCGACGGTAAGGCGGTGTACGCAGAGCGCTTTAGCGTCACGCTGCAGGCACCGGATTTCGATTTCGCGCGATATCCATTCGATAATCAACGTTTTTACGTCTCTATTGATACACAATGGCCCGAAACCATAATGCGCTTTCTCGCCGACCCGGAATTCAGTGGACTTGGCGATCGGCTTGGCGAAGAGGAATGGGTATTCCGCGACGAACATGTGAAATTAACGACCCATCGGAACCTTTTGGGATCTGTTGCGAGCCGCATTACTTTCGTATTTTCCGCGCACCGACACATTTGGTATTACGTGCTTCGGATCTTTGTACCTCTTGTACTCATTGTATTGGTCTCTTGGGTCGCATTCTTTCTGAAAGACTTTTCCAAAAGGGTCGATATCAGCGCAGGCAACCTTCTGGTGTATGTTGCGTTCAACTTCACTATATCGAACGATTTGCCCCGGCTCGGCTACATGACCTTCATGGACAGCATCCTGGCGGCAGCCTTCATTATTACCTGCCTCGCCGTTATTTTGAACGTATTTTTGCGGCGCTTAGAAGTTGCCGGCCAGGAGCATATAGCCAGAAGGATTGATGCTTATACGCTTTGGGTATATCCCAGCGTGTTTACTCTGAGTGTATACCTTGCATTCCACCACTTCTTCCCAAGTTGGTGACTCGGACAGCTGTTTGGAGGGATTGAAATGCAGCGTAATTGCCGTGTGAATTTTCGATACCCGTCAACTCCGTCTAAACACGGCGAACTGGACTATTTTTGATTGAAATCCATTTTCGGTCTACGAAATCTTGATTCCCGTTTTTTTGCATGATCTTTATCGTGTGCTATCTTGCATTGATTTACAAGTTCACCCGATGATCTCCACAGGTCAACATGCATGAATGGATGACGATATCTGACAAGATCAGGAAGCCTCGATTCTCCGAAGCATATATCTATGCTTGCGTTTAACTGTCCAAACGCGTAGGGAAACCAGCCGCGCATACTTACGGAATTGCCCTCGTTCCGTTTTGTCTTGATGACTTGAAGCGGATTGTTGCGCCACATGGGATATTTGACCATTTTATCCTGGATGGCTGCGCTATATGGATCCGTCATCACAAAGTTGAATGTATCATTGGAGTGGATCAGGTCCCTGATATGGGCCATGAGCGAAGCATAGGTATGTACAGTATTTGGAAGATCCACAGGATATTGGATTTCTCCGCTCTCCGTCTCGGCCGGCTCGCTGCGGTATTTATAATGGACACTGTAGATCGTTTTAGAGAACTGATCTTCCTCCACGGATTCAATAAAACTACCCTTACTTGCGTAAGTTGATTCCGAATAATAAGGCCGCTTATCTCCGGGTTTGGTGATGGATCGCATGCCGATAGTGAATTTCTGTTTTGCTCTGGAAGATGATCTTACCTCGAGCAGAATGTGAGACGTGCTGTTCTCGCCGTCGCCACATTCGGCGTAATGCATCTTGCTTTCGAGTGTGGCCCCCAAAAACCATCGCAGGAAGAAAATCGGTGCCGCTATGCCTTCGTATAATGTTAAGCTGCAGGCCTTCGGGTCATACTCTTGTATCCATTCCTTGTATCTTTCGATGATGGTCAGACGATTTTTTTCTGCTGAATAATGTTCGGAGAATAGGTGCAAGTCCGGTTCCGAGGTCGCCGCCGCAGATAAGAAAACCGAGAGAACTAGAATGCTAAGACAGCAGGTTTTCAATCCGGATTCCACACGAGCAAATAAAACTGGAAGTCCTCAAGTTTACTACGAACATCGCAGCCGTACCCTCAGTCTTGCACATTCTTTGTCGAATCAAAAGCTATTGTCACAATCACAGTTTGCGGCCGGCTACTGACGGACACGGTGCAGTAATATCCATGTTTTCTCGCCGGTTTTCCCGGTCCAGGGGCATCTGCTGCGTAGAGTTTTCCGTACCTGCTGGCACTCTGCATATGTATTGCAGGGTCGTTCGAATATGTAATCTAGATCTCGGGTTGCGCGAGCCACTCGCAAAGCATCATCAACACGCCAGCCTTGACTTGAAACTTCCAATACCCCGCCGCTCTGAAATCATTCAGCTCTGCGACAGTTTCATTCAATTTCTTCTGCGGAGCTACCCTATACATCGGCGCCCCATCCGTCAGCTTACCTCCGAGCAACATCCATACTTGAACTTCTAAGTCCTTCCTCAGAAAATCCCAACAAGCGGCATCAAAAGATGCTTTTGCATAGCCATGAACTTGCACGATGCTGTCCACTAATCCTTCATTTTTTGCAACCTGCATCGGATCTTCTCCAAGTAATTTAAGAGCGACCAGCCCGGCGACAGCTTCGACACCTTCAGAATGTGCCACCGTATAGTTTTCACCGCAGGGCGTAAATTCGCCACATCCCTGAAGACCGCAGTCGGTATCAACAACAACTACCGAGGCGTTCGCTGTCGAAATGGTGTTGTTATTTCCCCAGACATAGGTGTCACCGACATAGGGAAGTTCAGTTTTATATAGTCTTATCTGAGTGATTTGCAAATTTTATGTACCGCATCAAACCAATTTCTTACTGAATGAACGGTTTTGAGGTTCAAATGACCGGTTCGAGTATGCAGTGAAAGTAAATACTCACGTATAGACAGATCACTGCCTCTGGCAGTGGAATCCAGAGTCGCTTGGTGAGACAGGCGCCCAGCACTTCCGGAGTGATCCGGCACTCCCCTGGATTTGGTACATGCTAAACTATTCCTAACTCCCAGTGTGCTCGTTTGTTTTCGCGACAACTGCAACAGTGTATGAGCGAAGCATCCAAAATGGACTCTTTTATTTGGAATAATAACTTTGTCACTGGTCTTTCGACCGTTGACAAACAACACCGCCACCTGATCGATCTCATCAATCATCTCATCAATCAGCTTGGTAAGCTGTTGGCAGAAAACAGGATCGACCATGACGACCTCGAAAATTTTATCAGTGAACTGGTCGACTATTCCCAATATCACTTCAGCGAAGAAGAATCGGCGATGAGCGAAATTGGCGTTGATAATCGCCACCTTCACCATCATGTCGACTCGCACAAAGATTTCTTGAAGGAAGTCAAATTACTGCAAGAAAGAGTCTCAAGAAAGGAAGCGGACAGCGGCAAAAGCTTACTTGATTTTTTGTCTAACTGGCTTGCTTTTCATATTTTGGGCGAAGACCAAAATATGTCAAGACAGATTAAAAGCATTCAGGCAGGCACTGAAGCCACCGAAGCATTTGATAAAGAGGAAAGGCAAAGCGACAGCGCCACTAAATCATTACTTGCCGCTTTAAGCCAGTTGTTTGATCAAGTGTCCTCCCGTAATAGAGAACTGGTCCTGCTTAACCATTCCCTCGAGGAGAAAGTGGCTGAAAGAACCGAAGAACTTTTAGATGCCAATGAAAAGCTGATGACGGCTTCACTTACCGACAGCCTCACCGGGTTGCGAAATCGTCGCCACGCCATGATGGCCCTTGAAGCATTGTGGGAAGAGGCTGTTTTGGCTAACAAGCCACTGGCCTGCATGATGGTAGACGCGGATCATTTCAAGCAAGTTAATGACACATACGGCCATGATGCTGGTGATGTCGTATTGCAGACATTAGCCCAAACATTGGCCCATTCATTACGTACTGATGACATGGTGTGCCGTCTTGGCGGCGATGAATTTCTTATCATTTGTCCCAATACCGATAAAGGGGGCGCTTTGCATATCGCCGAACATACTCGCAGGAAAGTGGCGGCGCTTCGGGTACCTACCGGCGGCGAACCTTGGCATGGTAGTGTCAGCATTGGCGTAGCCGTGCGCGGTGCGGAGATGCAAGACCACAACTCACTGGTCAAGCTTGCTGATCAGAGTGTTTATGCAGCGAAGGAAGCGGGTAAAAACTGCGTTAAATCAGAAGGGTAACGCACTGTTTTAAAAAATAGCTTTGCATTTGTTTTGAGGCGATTGTCTGCCACGGAGTACAGGTTTTGACTGGATCGCCACGTCGCCAAGCTCCTCGCGACGACAACGGCAGTCATTGCGAGCGCAGCGAAACAATCCAGCAAAACACACTACTTACACCCGCGTGGTGCTAAAACTGATATCCATTTGTGAGGCACTACGCTAGCGTCAGGGAGAAAAATAGCCGAGCTAGCTGTTCAGGGCTAGAATTGGAAATCTTCAGAATTGGAGGAGAGGAGTCGCGTCAGACTATACTCCAAGGCACTAAACATTGGCGGTACGGTTCATTGTCCCACACACAGCGCAACCCCAAACCGAGAACGGATACCGCACAACGGTTTTTGCATATTGTGCAAGATCTGCTTGTCGAGCTTCACCCCGGCCGCGGCGCGGCTGCGATCGAACTGGAAAGCGTACTTGATCGGGATCTCGGTATAGACAGTCTCAGCCGGGTTGAGTTGGTGATGCGAATCGAGCGTGAATTCGACGTTCAACTGCCCGAACACACATTCGCAACCGCCGAGACTTGTGCTGACCTGCTGCGGGCAACACAAAACGCTGGGCCGTCTACGCTTACATCTGCCGATGCAACGGTGGATGTCGTAAGCGGCAGCGCGGGATCGCCGGGACGTGCGAGCACGCTGGTTCGGATGCTCGATTGGCATGTGGAACGACACCCTGATCGACCACATATTCGGATACATCAAAGTGACCGGGATGATCAAGTCGTCACTTATGGTGATCTGTATTCGGGTGCACACACTACGGCAGCGGCCTTACAGTCCCACGGCCTTGAAGCCGGTGACCGTGTAGCCATTATGCTGCCCACCGGCGTTTCCTATTTTGAATCATTTTTTGCAGTGGTGCTGGCGGGAGCGGTGCCTGTGCCCATTTATCCGCCCGTACGCCGCAGTCAGTTGGCCGATCATTTGGTTCGACAAAGCAGTATCTTGAACAACTGCCGGCCGAAAATGCTGATAACGGTAGAAGAAGCCAAGACGCCCGCGCATTTGCTCAAAGCTCAGGTACCGGTGCTGCGTCGTATCCTCACGCCGGGGGAGTTGGCCCAAACGGACGCAGCATATCAACCCCCCAAGATAGGCGATAACGACATTGCATTTTTACAGTACACGTCGGGTAGCACCGGAAATCCCAAGGGTGTGGTACTGACGCACCGGAATTTGCTGGCCAATATCCGTGCCGGCGGGGCACACGTCGGCGCAAATGATGAGGACGTGTTCGTCAGCTGGTTGCCGCTTTATCATGACATGGGCCTGATCGGTGCCTGGCTGGGCAGTCTTTATTTCGCCATCCCTCTGGTATGCATGTCGCCGTTGACATTTCTGAGCCGTCCAAGACGTTGGCTTTGGGCCATACACCGCTATCGCGGTACGTTGTCAGCAGCGCCTAATTTCGCTTACGAATTGTGCCTGACGAAAATCAGGGACAAGGATATCGAAGGTTTGGATTTGAGTTCCTGGCGAGTAGCGTTCAACGGTGCCGAAGCGGTCAGCGCTCAGACCGTGGAGCGCTTCACGCAACGTTTTACCCCGCTTGGATTCCGTTCCGAAACGATGTTTCCCGTTTATGGACTGGCGGAATGCGCTGTCGGACTGGCTTTCCCGCCACTCGGACAACCGCCCGTTATCGATCGCGTTCAACGTGAGCCCTTGATGCGCCATGGTCAGGCGATCCCGTCGCGCGCAATTGAGCACGGCGCGCTGCGTTTCGTGTCGAGCGGGCAACCCTTGTCGGGTCATGAAATTCGCATTGTCGATAATCAAGACCGCGAATTGCCTGAACGGCAGGAAGGGCGGTTACAATTTCGCGGCCCGTCCGCAACAAGTGGCTATTATCGTCAATTAGAACCGACACGAGCCCTATTTCACGATGGCTGGCTGGATTCCGGCGACCGTGCATATATGGTGGACGGGAGTGTTTTTATCACGGGCCGTCAAAAAGATATCGTCATTCGGGCGGGGCGCAATATTTATCCCGAGGAGATGGAAGAAGCATTGGGTTACATCGATGGCGTGCGCACGAGCCGGGTCGCGGTATTTGGCAGCAATGACCCCGATTTGGGTACGGAGCGTCTTGTTGTGGTCGCCGAGACACGATTGAGGGATGTATCGGCCAGGTCCCAGCTGCGCGAGAAGATTATTGCGTTGACCACCGATCTGGCGGGTACGCCGCCCGATGACGTAGTGCTCGCGCCGGCGGGTACGGTCCTCAAGACATCGAGTGGAAAACTACGGCGCAGCGATTGCCGCACCCTCTATGAGCAAGGCGCGATCGGCAGGCCGAGATCTCGGGTGTGGTGGCAGCTGGCGCGATTAGGTCTGCGCGGCGTAAAGCCCCAGATCTCGCGCATGAGGAACTTCATCACAAACTATTTGTATGCTACGTGGTGTTGGGTAAGTTATGTCGTGTTGGCGGGAATCACCTGTCTCGCAGTGTATGTATTGCCGGGCCCACGATGGCGCTGGAAATTCATGCACAATGCCGCGCGCCTGTTGGCCACGGTGACGGGCACGGTATTTCATATCGACGGTATTGAAAATCTGCCTGAGAACCGGGCGTGTGTGTTGGTAGCCAACCACGCCAGCTACCTGGATGGCTATGTGCTGGTCGGCGCGTTTTTGAGTCCGTTCAACTTCGTTGCGAAGGCCGAGTTCAAACAAAATGCCTTTATCTATCCGCTGTTGAAACGTATCGGAGTACTGTTTGTCGAGCGTCTCGATACGCAACAGGCGGTCGCGGACGCCAGGTATCTATCGATAGCGATCCGCGACAAGCACCGGGTATTGTTTTTCCCGGAAGGCACGTTCAATCGCATGCCGGGTGTTTTATCGTTTCATATGGGGGCGTTTGTTACCGCGGTGGAGAACGGCGCCCCCGTTATCCCCATAGCGATTCGCGGTACACGTTACATCCTGCGTGCGGGCTCCTGGTTCCCGCGGCGCGGTCGTGTTTCGGTCAGCATCGGCGAGCCGATCTATCCCGGCACAGCATCCGATAGTCATGATGCGCGGTGGCGCTGCGCGGTGGCGTTGCGGGATCAGGCACGACAATACATTTTACGGCACTGCCGGGAACCCGATTTGGGGAGGTAGGTACGCATGAATATCAACAAACTGACCGGTCATGTAGCCATGGTCCTTCAGGAGCGTGGCGATTGCCGGATCCGCTTCCATGATGCCTGCTTTGGTTCCTGGTGGACCTACTTTGAGCAGCCACATTCGAGAGCGGCAAGCGGGAACATCCTGTCGGTCAATATTTTCTCAGATGTGGCCGCACATGAAACTGACTAAGGCACAGGTTAAAGATCTGAACTATCAATACCTGCCGCTATTGACGGTTAAAAACGCCGGCGAGTAAAAACGAAGCGCTCGCATGCGCCGCAGGCTGGATTGTCAGCTTGACCTGCCCTACGGTGACACCACCGGTCAGCTGCTGGACGTTTTTCCGGGGCGTTCTAAAAATGCGCCTGTGCATGTATTTATTCACGGCGGTTACTGGCGTGCCGCGCACATTAACAAGTCGGTTTACAGTCACATCGCCGGGCCATTGGTAGCCGCGGGTGCAACCGTGGTTCTGCTCGACTACGATCTTTGTCCCCAGGTGCGGATTAGCGACATCGTCGAGCAGATCAGAACGGCGATGATCTGGATTTATAAAAACATTGAAAAATACAACGGCAACCGGAAACGTATTTTTGTCTCAGGGCATTCGGCTGGAGGCCAGCTCACCGCAATGATGATGGCAACCGATTGGTGGCAGCAACGACGGCTGCCCAGGGACTTGATCAAGGGTACCGTGTTGTTGAGCGGTTTGTTCGATATCGAACCGCATCGGCACACCGATTTACAGCAGGATATTCGACTGACCGCCAGGGAAGCGAGGGCGATGAGCCCTATGTACTTTACGCCGATCGCGAAAGGGCCATCCATTGTTGCAGTTGGCGAAAATGAGTCCGATCTATTCCACTGGCAATCGCTTCAGTATTCCGCCCAATTGAGACTGCACCGTATCAAGGCAGAATATATTTCGATGCCGGGTGACAACCATTTCTCTATTACCGACCGGCTTGGCAATGCCCACGATCCGCTTACCAAAGCATTGATTTCACAGATGTCCAATTAGTGTTGCAGGTGTTCAGCTGACCCATAAAAGCCAACGCGCCGCGCTGATGAGAATCGCAGGAGCGTCCGCCGTGCCGCCGGCCTGGCCAGCGGCAATCAATACCAGGCATCCTTCACCGAGGCCTTCTTGCGGGCGACGAAATCGAGCAGGGCTTCGTCGACGCCCGGGTCGATGGCGGGCGCCTGGTAGTCGGCGAGCATCTGCTTCCAGCGCGTCAACGCGCGCTGTTGCATGTCCTTGCCGCCCTCCTCTTCTTCGTCATCGACTACCAGGCCCCGCAGCAAGCGGTACATTGCACCACACTGTTCGGCGTCCATGACGAATTTTTCGTAACCGATCGACAGGCCGCTTTCGAGCCACCCCGCTGCCTGAAAGATAAAGTTTGCGCCTGCCAAAATTGCTGGATTCATTGCATTGGTCGATTCCTGCATCGCTTGCGCGTCGGCAGTCTTGGACGCGGTCAAATGCCCGCCGCATCGAAACGGCAGGCCAAGCCGTCGACTGAGCTGAGATATGGCAAGGGTGGCAAGGGAGGATTCGGGGGTGCCGAAGGTCGGTGCACCGGATTTTAAATCCATGGTGGTCAGAAAACTTCCGTAAACCACCGGGGCGCCCTTTCGCACCAGTTGCGTCAAGGCAATCCCCACCATGACTTCGGCGTGGGCCTGCGCAATGATTGCCGGCTGCGTCACCGGACTCATCGCGCCACCCATTATGAATGGTGAGATCACGTTGCCCTGATTTGCGGCGGCATATGTGCGCAGCGCGGCAGTCATTGTGTTGTCGTAGACGAGCGGCGAATTGACGTTGATGTTGCCCTGAATAACGAGATGATTCCGCACGAAATCCTCGCCGAACACGATGCGCACCATCGCCAGAGAATCCTCGGCGCGCTCGGGCGCGGTTACCGATCCCATAAAAGGCTTGTCGGAATATCGCAGGTGGGCATAAACCATATCGAGATGGCGCTTATTGACCGCGACATCGACAGGTTCACACACGGTGCCGCTCTGATGCTGCAACCAGGGCGTCATATAAGTGAGCTTGATGAAATTCCGGAAGTCCTCGATCGTGCCGTAGCGCCGCCCGCGCTCGAGATCGGTAACGAAGGGAGATCCGTAGGCGGGTCCTAGGATGACATTGTCGCCGCCAAACTGAACGTTGTTGCGCGGATTGCGAGCAAACATGGTGAAGGTTTTAGGCGCGGTTTCACACAGTGCACGCACGTGGCCGCGGTCGAAGCGTATCAGCTCGCCATCGACGGTCGCGCCCGCATCTTTGAACAGATTCAATGCGACCGGATCATCGCGGAGTTCGATGCCGATCTCGCTCAGCAACCATTCCGCGTGGTCTTCGAGCCTGACCAGCGCCTGCTCGTCGAGTAGGTCGTAAGCCGGAATTTTACGCTTGAAACAATCCGGTACGGCGACCGGATCGACGGCGGCGGTGCGTCGATTACGCAAACGCCTGCGACTTTTCACAACCGGCGGCCGCTCGCGTCAGGCGTGAGTACGCGACTTGCTTGGGTCGAAGAAGGGAAGCGACTCGACCGTGGCGCTGCACGAAAATTCGTCGCCGGCCACTTCGAGGCGCGTACCGGGCAGCGCCGTATCGGGCCGCAGATGCACAAGCGCCAGTGACTTGTGCATACGATGCGACCA
>CAMYOI010000371.1 GCA_947259955.1 uncultured Gammaproteobacteria bacterium | reverse complement strand
AACGACGGCATGGGTAACGAGTGGCGCGAGCATTTGCCCACAGCATTGCAGGGGCGAACCCGGATTGCGCTGGAAAATGACCGCATGCCACCCATGGTCAGGTCCTACGTCGATGGGCTGATTGCCGGACAGCCGCCGCTGGACATCGCCCCGCTGATCGCGGAAATGCGCATGATCAAGTCCGCCGACGAATTGCAGCTTGCCCGCCATGCCGGAGAGGTTGCCACGGCGATGATGCAGGCAGGCCGGGTAGCGATCGGCCCCGGCGTTGCCGAGTTCGAGGTCGCGCTTGCGACTGCCGAAGCGGGCACGCGAAAGTCTGCCGAATTGCTGCACAAGCACTACCCCGACGCGAGCATGTCGCCGAATACTCACTTCCTGCAGATCATGGCATCGGGTAGCGAGATTACCCGCACCCATCACCGGGCATCCAACCGGGTCATGCGGCATGGAGAGCCCGTTTTTCTGTGCTTCTGCGGCATGACTAATTTTCACCGTTTCAAGCTCGGCTTCGACCGCACCTTCTGGATCGGGGGCGTTGCCGACAAGAGCCAGGAATCCGTGTACCGGGTCGCCGTGGAGAGCCAGGCGGCCGCGCTGGCCGAACTTAAACCCGGCGCCGTGGCCGAGGACGTGCACGCCGCCTATGCCGATGTCATCCAGTCGGCGGGTTACGCTTACCCATTTCGCTGCGGGCGCGGAACCGGCTTCAGCTTTATCGAAAAGCCGCAACTGGTCTTCGGCGACAAGACCGTATTGCGTCCGGGGATGGTGCTCGCGGTGGACGGATCGGTCACGACCGACGCCTTCCGCGCCCAGGTCGGCGACAGTTTCATACTGACCGGGGAAGGCTATGAGGCGGTCACCTCGCACGCCAAATCTCTCACCGACGCTATCATTCATTGAGATAAGACGATGTATCAACCGGGTACACGAATCAACTCCCCCAGTCGTAAAGTAGAGTTCGATAAGGGCCGACATGGCAGAGGCCGCGTTGCGCATCCAGCCGAATACGCGGCCGGACGTAATCAGCTACAGCTGCACGTCCGGCTCGATCGTGATCGGCGAGGCGCGCATCATGGCCGAAATCCGAGCGGGCGCGCCCTGGGCTATCCCAATGACGCTCGTCACCGGGGTGGTGGATGCGCTTCGCGAGCTCGGTGCCAGGAAGCTCGTCGTGGGGACCCCTAATCGCGATGAAATTAATACCCAAGAATCCCGTTTACTGCACGAAAAGGGCTTCGAGGTGGTCGAGTATCCACTTCACGATCGCCAGACCCCAGATGCAAGCGATCATATGGTCAGCATTTTGCCGGTTTCTGACGGATATGGAGCAGTAATATCCAGGTAATCGAGGCCATTTTCTCGGTCCGCTATGGCGGGCACAACCGCCAGTTGAGGTCAGGGAATACCAGGCACTCCGTCGCGGACGAATTGGGGATCAAACAGAGGCGACTGGAATTGACCTTTGCAGCTGTTCCTTAATTGCAGATGATCTGGCGGACTTGGCCACGGTAATGCATTTAGCCCAATAGAATCCAGGTGGGTAGGAAGGGCAGCTGGATCTGCGGTTATAACTTTGAACCTCCCGTTTTGGTTGGACCATCTCTGTGAGTACGTGAGTGGCTATGCGTCGTGCCACATAAACCACTCAGTACCCCAATTGATTGTAGCCCAGCGGATTTAACCGTCGTTACGCACTGGTGCTTCAGCCATGAATTGATTGAACTCTTTTTCATCAACGCGGCGTTTTGCGTCGGCGCGAAACTCGGTGAATCGACGTGAACGCTCTTTTATCTCATCCTTGATTTCGCGAATACGATCATATTGGGTTTGCTGAAACTCATTGAATACGACGTTATCGCTGCGATCACTTTGTCTAAAACTGTCTTTACCGTGACAGTTTCCAGCCACCTTTGACCACTGACGACGAATCCCTTCTGGGAGCTCCTGAACGCTTCTGCCCTTGACTATCCAGTACAACATAAACAATCCGATAGGCCAGAAAATCAAGAAGCCTAAAACCATTGCAACTATATTCAGCCCAGACCAGTTACCTATTTTACCCCAGTTACCACAGCAGTGGCCCCGCGATCGATTTTCAGGCTGACCAATAGTTGAACCGCTTGACGATGACATGACTCAATCTCCTAGCAAAATAATTCAGAAGCGTCTTCCCGTATCTCGAGTGTTCAATTTAGGACCTCATCCGTTTCGGTCATTGACTAATGTGAACACTGTTCGCATATAATATATGGATTGTTGAGGAAGTTTCAATACCTTGGGGCAAAAAAAGTGAACAATGTACACATTAATCGATCGGGAAGCCCTTCATGAAGCGAAATAAAAGGGAGAAAAGGGCCTACCACCATGGGAATCTGGCGGAATCACTGCTGAACGCGGTGGATGAACTTGCCACTCAATTTGGCCTCGAAGCTGTCACGTTGCGCGGCTGTGCAAAACTGGTCGGCGTCTCGCCCTCATCTGCATTCAGGCACTATGCGGATAAACGCGCTCTGCTGACTGCTTTTGCGACACGCGCTCTGCATCAACTCTCGGATGCCATGGAAGTCGCAAATAACCAAGCGCACAAAGACGGAACCAATGCGTTCCGCGCCGTTGGCCTGGCTTACATTGAGTTTGCCCTGGAAAAGCCTGCCTTTTTTCGCGCAATGTGGCGTGAAGAGGCAATTTATTCCAATGATGAAGACTATGTCGCGGCTGCCAATGAACTAAGCGCGCATTTAAAAGGGGGATTTGCGGATACCATTAAAGACGAGGACCCAGCAAGCTTTGGTCCGCTGGAACTCTTGGCCTGGTCATCAGTGCATGGGCTTGCCAATCTGTTCGTAGACGGACCAGTAGCCAAAGGCAAAACGAAATCTCAAAAGCTGTCGAAAGCAGATGACATGATTCATGCGATGGCACCAGCGTTCGCCAAAATACCTCACGGATAAGACGCATAACCACTAGACAGTAGAACTGCAAAACCAAGCTTTCCCCATCAGCCCGTACTCCATGCCCGCGGACGCTGCATTCCTGCGATCTTACATGTCTGCTTAACATAGCCGTATGGAAACAACTTAAACAAATGCTGCTTGGCATCCTTCTTTTTAAAGCCTTGTTCCTTTATCAAGAAGCCCACGACATGACGGACATCCGGTGCGACGCGATGTTCCAACCAAAAATCATGCATAAAATTGAGGATCGGCCAATACATTGGGCTTAACTCAATACCCTCCTCTGCAGCGAGCGCACGCGCTACGGATTCATCCCATTGCTCTGGATCAATAAGATACCCCTCTGTATCGCGGCCTGGTTCAGCGTTCATAATCCTCCGACCTCACATAAAGCAGACACTTCAATACTACTACATCGCCACATTTGCTTATGGACGCCAGCAGTTGTAACCCTGGTCACGGCTCAACCGGCGGCTTTTGGCCGAGTGCTGACTGACGCAGCGCCACAAAATCATCCGCTGACCTGCAATATTGAACGGGCGATTAGCCCCAGTTAGGAGACATAGACGCCAAACGTGTCGCAACGCATCAATTCCGGGCGCTATCGACCCAAACCAACTATTGCATCCTTAGCGATAAAAGATGACGTATTTTGGTGTTATCTCATGCAAGCGCTCTCCACGCTGCAATCATAGCGAACAACAGGAAAAGCCCACCACTTATGCGGTGCAACCATAGAAGTGGAATACGCTGTAGTATGGTGCGTCCCGCCCAGACACCAAGCGCAGAGATGGTTACCAAGGCAGCAGTCGCGCCAATCCAAACCAGAAGTGGGTTCATACTACTCGCCAATCCAGCTACCGCGATTTGTGTCTTGTCTCCGAATTCAGCCACAAAAATCAACAGAAGTGTGGTCAGAAAAATGCCGTGGCCTGACCGTTCTACCACATCCTCTGACTCACCATCACCCTGGTTGAGAAAGATATGAATAGCAAAAGCGCCAAAAAGTACGGACACAACACCGGCAGTCAACCGTTCCGGCATCCACGCGGCTACACCTGCACCGAATAAAACTGCCAAGGTGTTGAGTATAAGAAACGCCACCGTTGCACCTAGTATCACTGGCCAATGGCGATGACGAGCAGCTAAGGTCATACACACAAGTTGGCTTTTATCCCCAATCTCAGCCAGGGCGATCAACGTGAATGTGGACAGGGGAACGGACAGAAATTTGAGAGACTCCATGGAGGCATTGTAACTGAACGTGGGAGGCAGACGTATGAGTCGATCTTCGACCGCGACTTCGGTCCGGCTCTGAAATGCTTTGTCGAGGGTGATACCGGCAAGTCCGAGGAATGCCGGCAGACCTACAGATACCACGACGACTAGCCGCGAGTGTAGTGAACGCTTCACTCGCTGCGTGGCAGATTGAACCGATAACCGCGTCCGCGCAAAGTCTCAATGGGCTTGAACTCGCCCTTGGGATCGATTTTCTTACGCAGCCGGCCTACAAATACCTTA
>CAMYOI010000370.1 GCA_947259955.1 uncultured Gammaproteobacteria bacterium | reverse complement strand
GCAAGGAAGATCCAAGATTTATCCAGGGCAGGGGATTGTACGTCGACGATGTCAAACTACCGGGCATGCTCTTCGTGGGCCTGGTGCGCAGTCCTTTCGCCCATGCCAGGATAATTTCCATCAACAAAGAAAAGGCGCTTGCGCTTCCCGGTGTTCATGCCGTCATTACCGCCGAAGATCTGAAACCGCTGGGGTTGCACTGGATGCCCACACTGGCCGGCGACACCCAGGCGGTTCTGGCAGATGAAAAAGTGTGTTTCCAGCAGCAGGAAGTCGCCATGGTGGTCGCCGACGACCGCTACATCGCGGCCGACGGTGCCGAACTCGTGGAAGTCGAATACGAGGCGCTCCCGGCCCTGGTGGATCCACACAAGGCGATGGATGCCGACGCGCCGATCATTCGGGAGGACCTTGTCGGTAAAGACGAAGCCGGGCAGGGCAAGCGCACCCATGATAATCACATCTTTACCTGGGATGTGGGTGACAAGGAGGGTACCGATCGTGCGTTCGACAATGCCGAAGTCACCGTGCGAGAAGAGATCCTCAACCCGCGTGTACATCCCAGCCCGCTCGAAACCTGCGGATGCGTCGCTTCATTCGACAAGGTCAAAGGCGATCTGACCGTCTACATTACCTCGCAGGCCCCGCATATCGTGCGTACCGTGGTTACCCTGCTGTCGGGCATACCGGAGAGCAAGGTGCGGGTAATCTCACCGGACATAGGCGGTGGTTTTGGCAACAAAGTGGGTATATATCCGGGTTATGTCGCCGCCATCGTGTCGTCAATCGTGCTCGGCAGACCCGTGAAATGGGTCGAGAATCGAATCGATAATCTGTCGACGACCGCATTTGCGCGCGACTACCATGGCGTTGGTGAACTCGCCGCCGACAAGGACGGGCGTATCAAGGCGCTGCGCTTTTATGCCCTGGCCGACCACGGCGCATTCAACGCGCATGCCCAGCCAACCAAATGGCCGGCGGGTTTATTCAGTATCTGTACCGGTTCCTACGACATTCCGGTGGCTTACGCGCGCGTCGACGGCGTGTATACCAACAAGGCACCGGGCGGTGTTGCGTACCGCTGTTCGTTTCGCGTAACGGAAGCGGTCTATCTTATCGAACGCATGATCGACGTCCTGGCACAGAAACTCGATATCGATAAAGCGGAGATACGCCGTCGTAATTTTATCAAGGCGGACCAGTTTCCCTACCAGTCGGCGCTTGGTTGGGAATACGACAGCGGCAACTACCTGCCGGCATTGGAAAAGGTGCTCGAGGCCGTCGATTACGAAGGCCTGCGCAGGGAACAGGCGGAAAAACGCGCCAGGGGTGAATTGATGGGCATCGGCCTCTGCACCTTCACCGAAATCGTTGGTGCCGGGCCCAGTAAAGCCTGCGACGTGCTCGGCGTCGGCATGTTCGACAGCTGCGAAATTCGCGTGCACCCGACAGGCAGTGCCATCGCCCGCATGGGTACGATAACCCAGGGGCAAGGCCACGAGACCACGTACGCGCAGATTATTGCCAGCGAACTGGGCCTGTCATCTGATGACATTCAAATCGAAGAGGGCGATACCGACACCGCGCCATATGGTCTCGGTACCTATGGATCGCGAAGCACCCCGGTCGGCGGTGCGGCGACCGCGATGGCGGCTCGCAGCATCAGAGCCAAGGCGCAGAAGATCGCTGCCCATCTGCTCGAAGTGAGTCCGGAGGATATCGAATGGGATGTCGACAGATTTCAGGTCAAGGGTAATCCGGAGGCGGCAAAGACCATGAAAGAGGTCGCCTGGGCTGCTTATAACAATGTGCCCGAAGGGATGGAAATGGGCCTGGAGAGTGTAAATTACTACGATCCACCTAATTTCACCTATCCGTTTGGAATCTACGTTTGCGTGGTCGACATTGATCGTCGTACCGGTGAAACCTCCATCCGTCGTTTCTACGCGCTGGATGATTGCGGTACGCGAATCAATCCGATGATCATCGACGGGCAAATTCATGGCGGACTGAACGAGGCCTTTGCCGTCGCCATGGGCCAGCTGATCAGTTTCGACGAAGACGGAAACCTGCAGGGTAACACCCTGATGGACTACTTCATCCCAACCTTCGTCGAAACCCCGCACTGGGAGACCGATTACACGGTCACTCCGTCGCCGCATCATCCCCTCGGCGCCAAGGGCGTCGCGGAGTCCCCTCACGTCGGCGGTATTCCATGTTTCAGCAACGCCATTGTCGATGCCTTCGCGCACAAGGGTGTCACCCACGTCGATATGCCGCACACTGCTTACAACGTGTGGAAAACTATTCGCCAACTCGGCCTCGACACTTGACCTCAATCCCGATGACGGCAGCATGACGCTGCCGTCATCATTTATCATGCAACGCTAGTAATTATGAAAGTGACCCTCAACAAGGTGTTTCCTCTCGACGGTTCGGTCGAGGACGCCTGGCAGATATTAAAAGACATCGAGGCCGTTGCCGGCTGCATGCCGGGTGCCGAAATCACCGAAAAGATCGACGAACACAATTACAAGGGCAACGTAAAGGTCAAAATTGGTCCGATGAATGTTGCTTTTAACGGCGACATCGCGGTACAGGACATTGATGCCGGCGAACGCCAGATTCACCTGATCGCCAAGGGTCAGGATAGCAAAGGGACCTCCAGCGCAAGCATGGATTTGGTCGCGCGGGTGCGCGAGAGCGAATCAAGCGCAAGCGAACTTGCAGGTGATGCGGGTGTGACGGTCAACGGCAAACTGGCCAACTTTGGCGGGCGCATGATGACCCAGGTGTCCGACCAGATTCTCGGACAGTTTGCCGATAATTTCAGCAGCAAGCTCGCAACCAGCACAGCAGGCGGCGAATCCGATGAACCGGTGGCGAAGCCGGAGGTCAAACAGATCAACGGTCTTAAATTCGCCTGGAATGCGTTGGTCGGCTGGATAAAGAGCTTTTTCTCTCGTAAAGCATAAGACCGGGAACATGCAGGCGGCCCTCGAGCAAATGCGACAACGCGTTGCAAGCACGGGTTATATTGCCGACCAGGCATTGCTCACCAGCCTGTGGCTGATGAGTGAGCTGGACCGACCCCTGTTGCTGGAAGGCGATGCGGGTGTCGGAAAAACCGAAGTGGGAAAGATCCTCGCCGAAGTGTTTGAAAGAAGGTTGATTCGACTGCAGTGCTACGAAGGGCTCGACGTCAATACGGCCGTTTACGAATGGAACTATCAACGTCAGCTCTTGGCGCTCCGCCGCCAGGAAATATTGCACGAAAACGAACTCAGCGAGCAGCAGTTGTTCAGCGAGACCTACCTGATGAAGCGGCCGCTGCTTCAATCCATCAGCGAAAAGCAGCCCGCGGTTTTACTGATTGACGAAATAGACCGTGCGGATGAAGAATTCGAGGCCTACCTGCTGGAGGTGCTATCCGATTTCCAGATCAGCATTCCCGAGCTGGGAACCATCAAGGCGAGCAGCATCCCACTGGTCGTTCTCACTTCGAACGGCACCCGCGAACTGAGCGACGCGCTGCGCCGCCGCTGCCTCTACCACTATATCGACTACCCCGATTACGACAAGGAATTACGTATCGTGTTGGCCAGGTTGCCGCAAGCCGGAGCCAATCTGGCTGCGCAAATCGTCGCTTTCGTGCAAAAACTGCGCGAACAAGACCTGCGCAAATTGCCGGGCGTCGCCGAGACGCTGGAATGGACCGGGGCGCTGCTGCGCCTCGATATGAAGTCCCTCGGCGACAGCCCGGAGGCGGTGGTTGCCACACTCGGGTGTTTGTTGAAAACCCGTGAGGACCTCGATGCCATGCCCCCGGAAGTAATTCATCGCCTGGTGGCGAAGGCGTCGTGAATACGCGGACGGTAAACACACAGCCTCACGACCAGGTGCTCGTCTCGCAGCTGACTGGTTTTGCACGCTACGCGCGCTCCCAAAGATTTAATGTGGGGATACAGGAATCCCTAGATTCGCAGCGCCTCGCCGAGAGCGTCGGCATCACCAACAGGCGACAGCTGCAGCTGGGATTGAAGACGCTGCTGTGCGCCTCGCCGGGCGACTGGGATCGATTCGATGCGGTGTTCGAGGCTTACTGGAAGCATGACAAACCGCGGCAAAATACGCCGGCGAGCATCGGCGGCAAGGCGCCAAGACAGTCAGCGCTGGCGCAAATGAGCCCGCACGGCAGCGACGCTTTGTTCGACGTACCCGACGCCAACGCCCTCGACGCAAAAGGCGCCGGCAACGGCAATATGAGTCATGGCGGCGCCAGCGCAACGGAATCGGTTGAAGGTAAAAGTTTCGAACAGTTGAGCAATGCGGCCGAACTGCGCAGCATGGAAGAACTTGCCGAACGCCTGGCCCGGCGTATTCGCCAACGCTTGTTGCGGCGTCAGCGGATAGATCGGCGAGGCGAGCGCGTCGAGATGCGCCGCACCGTGCGCGCCAATCTGCGCTATGGCGGATTGCCTCTTTCTC
>CAMYOI010000369.1:4503-6013 GCA_947259955.1 uncultured Gammaproteobacteria bacterium | reverse complement strand
TCCGACTGGGATAGCGGCTCGGGAGACGGGGGAAAAGCACCGACTGCATTATCCTCCAATTCCGCAAGCTGCAGCGAGACAGTCTGTTTGAGCGGTGGGTAACACACGCCGATGGGTTCGTTGCAGCCCTGGCCGGTTATTTCGACCACCAGGTCGATTGGTTGTGAGGCGGCATTGCGGTCCACCAGCGCATGGATGACTTTGGTACCGGTGTATATCTCCTGATCACCAAAAAACTCATCGGATTTCATCTTGCCTTCCGGCATGACGAGCTCGGTGATGGTAGCCTCGCCGGATTTCAATTCGACGCGGAACTTGTCCCGATACATATAGTAGCCATCGGCAATGTTCCAGGTGAACGACAGCTGTTGCGGAGTCGACGCAATGGCCGAAAGCGCAAACGCCTTCTCGGGTTCGAGTAGTTCATCACTCTGGGCGTATGCTGCAGCCGTCGCGGTTGCCCAAAGCGCCACAAGGCCAAACAGGGTTCTCAACCCGAACCCCCACGCCCGATCCACTCGAGATAGGGCTCGAAACCATCCACCAAAGGCACTGCCGCGATGCCGGGCAGTTCGTAAGAGTGCATATCCAAAATCGTACGTTCGATCAGTTCGTAATTATTCCGTGGACCTTTGATAATGACGATGTTGACCGCGGCCGCCAGACCCTTGCCGACCAGTGCGCCACCGATCCGGCCGGCCTCCTCCCGGTCCGGGCAGGGACACGTCACGAATTGACATCTGTCCGATATCACCCTTAGTTTACGCCAACGTTTATCATGAATCCCATATCCCACTAGGCCGATACCGATCGATGCCGACAAAGGAAACCCGTTTTCGATGGCCGCCACATGACCCCGCGTTGAAGGGTTATCGGCTCCGAGGCGAAATACCGGGCGGTGTTTTTATACACGGTTTTCGCTCCCACTGCGACGGTGAAAAGGCGGTTTCGCTCGCCAGGCACGCCGCGAAGCGTGGCAGATCGTGGATACGCTACAACCAGCGAAATTGCGGCCCGGACAGCGACACATTCGCCCACTTCACCATCGGCCGATCCGTCGACGACCTCGTTTCCGTATTCGATCATGTTGGACACCCGGTGATACTGGTCGGTTCCAGCCTTGGCGCGGTAATATCGCTGCAGGCTGCACAGCGCAGACCGGAATCCGTCTGTGGGCTGCTGCTTATCGCGCCGGCGGTCCGATTCGTTGCCCGGCATTTCAAATCACTGCCTGATGGAAAAATCGATCTCTGGCGCAAACAGGGGGTTATGAACTTCCCCGATTACTACGAGGGGGGTGAATTCGCGCTGCAATACGGATTCTATGAGAATGCCCTCGAATACGCCAATCCCGGACCGTGGGAATTCCACTTTCCCGTCTACATACTGCACGGCGAACACGATGAGCTCCTGCCCACCGATGACAGCCGGGAACTGCAGCGAAACATACGTTCTCCATGCGTCAACCTGGAAATCATAGCGGGCGGCGACCATCGACTGAGTGCCGCAA
>CAMYOI010000369.1:0-4492 GCA_947259955.1 uncultured Gammaproteobacteria bacterium | reverse complement strand
GGAAATCATAGCGGGCGGCGACCATCGACTGAGTGCCGCAATTCCTTTAATGTGTCAGAAACTAGACGATCTCTGGAATCAGGTGTAAAACCAACATGTTCCCATTCCTTCTGCTGCTGTTTTTTCTGGTCCCGTTGGTCGAAATCTATCTGCTGATCGAAATCGGCGGAGTGATCGGCGTGGGGTGGACCATCTTTTCCGTGGTGTTCACCGCGGTACTCGGAGCGTTTCTCGTACGTACCCAGGGCTTCTCCACCGTCAAGCGGATCCGCACCCAGCTGGATCAGGGGCAGCTGCCTGCCATGGAGATGTTCGAGGGTCTGTTTCTTCTGGTAGCCGGCGCACTGCTGCTGACCCCGGGGTTCTTCACCGACGCGGTGGGCTTCATCTTTCTGACTCCGCCCCTGCGCCGGTCTATCATAAAGTACATTCTTTCAAAGGGCATTGTTACCACGCCGGGCCAGGGCCCGGCTGCCGGAGAACAACAGACGCCACGACAGACGATCGAAGGGGAATACCGGAAGATGGACAAATGACCACTGCGCCGCACTTGCATCCGCCATTCACTGGTTCATACGTCTCATCCACACTCAACCCATGATTCGTTACTTTCCGGACCCATCAACGTGCACGGTATCACGTGACAGATAGTACGCCGCCAATATGGGAATGAACGTCACCAAAATTACGAATACCGCCACCACGTTGGTCACCGGCCGCTGCCGGGGTCGTACGAGTTCGGTGAGCATCCATATCGGCAGCGTAGACTGCTGTCCCGCCGTAAACGTAGTTACGATCACCTCGTCGAAGCTGAGTGCAAAAGCGAGCATCCCGCCGGCCAGCAACGCGGTGGCGATGTTGGGCAGTACGACGTAGCGAAATGTCTGCAAACCGTCAGCCCCCAGGTCCAGCGATGCCTCTACAAGATTGGCCGAGGTTCTCCTGAAGCGGGCGATAACGTTGTTGTAGACGACCACGACACAGAACGTTGCGTGACCGAGAACGATGGTCCAGTAGCTGAAAGGGATCTCCGCGATGTTGAACGCGGAGCGAAGCGCGATCCCGGTGATGATTCCGGGCAGCGCAATCGGCAGGATTATAAGCAGCGATATCGCTTCGCGGCCGAAGAACCTGCTGCGGTAAAGACCGGCGGCGGCGAGCGTGCCAAGTATCAACGCAACAAGAGTCGACACCATTGCCACTTCCACGGATAGCCAGATGGCGTCCCAGATGTCCTGGCGGTGCCAGGCCACGGCAAACCACTTAAGGGTAAGCCCAGGCGGCGGCCACTGATAGGACTTGTCTTCGGTGGTAAACGCATACACGATGATAAGCAGCAGCGGCAGGTGTAAAAACAGAATTACGGCGGTTGCGGACAGGCGCAGCCCCCAGGGCACGCGACCTCGACGAATTGCCCGCATAAGTGGGCCTACCCCGCTAGCGGCCGATCAAAGGGCATCGAAGGCCCCCAGTCTGCGGGCAATAGTCAGGTATATCGCCATAATTACGATAGGCACGATGGAAAAAGCCGCCGCCAGGGGAATATTGCCGGCCGTTCCCTGGTGGATGTAAACGGCCTGCCCGATGACCAGTCGTGACGACCCGATGATCCCCGGGATGATGTAGTCACCCAGCGTCAAAGAAAAAGTAAAGATCGACCCGGCCACCACTCCGGGGAAAGCCAGAGGCAGAACGATCTTGCGGAAAGTCTGCCCAGGATGACCGCCGAGGTCCGCCGACGCATCGAGCAAACTGCGCGGGATACGCTCGATCGCGGCCTGGATGGGAAGGATCATGAAGGGCAGCCAGATGTACAAAAATACCAGGAACATGCCAATGTAGCTCACCGACAGGGACGCTCCCCCAATGATCGGAATAGCGAGAATACCATCCAGCAGGCCGGAGAGACCAAGGCGCGTAAAAAACCAGCTGATGATGCCCTCGTGGGCCAGTATCAGCTTCCACGCGTACACTCGCACCAGGTAACTCGACCAGAGCGGCAGCATCACTGCCAAATAGAACACCGCCTTCATGCCTGGACCGGTGTAATGCGACATATAGTAAGCTAGGGGGAAAGCAATCACAGCGGCGGCAACGGTCACCGTTGCCGCCATGACCACAGTGCGCAAAACAATATCCATGTTTGCCGGTGTGAATAATTCCGCAAACGTTCGCAGGCTGAATTCCCTCACAACGACGCCGGAGAATTCATCGATGTAGAAGAAACTTTGCGCCAGCAGGGCGAACAATGAACCCAGGTAGATAATCCCCAGCCAAATCAGCGGCGGCGCCAGCAGCAATAGCAGGAAGAGAACTGGATGCTGAAAAAGTCCGTCGCTCAGCTTGCGGCGCATTCGCGGCCAGCCCGTCGCGGCCACCGTGATGTCGGTCATACGGGCTCCAGCATACGCACGTCTTCAACACGCCACGACAGGGTTACCCGTTGTTCGGGCTCGGGCAAGATCTGATCCAATGTGTTTTGCCGAATCACGTCGAGCACCAAACCCTGCGATATCTCGACCTCGAAACGCGTGTTGATGCCGAGAAACTGTCTCCCAATGAGTCTGCCCTGACAGTGAACCAGACCTTTTTGTGCCCCGTCTCCGTTGATATGCAAGTGGATTTTCTCGGGCCGAAGCGCGGTAGTTCCCGGCGAAAGCCCCAGCGCTTCGGCCTGCTCCCGGGTGAGGATATTGGCGCTGCCGACAAATCCCGCAACGAATGCTGTTTTGGGAGTATCGTATACCGATTGCGGCGACCCCACCTGCTCAATGCGGCCCTCCCTGAATACCGCGAGTCGATCGCTCATCGACAGCGCCTCTTCCTGGTCGTGGGTAACGTAAATAAACGTGATGCCCAGCTGTCGCTGAAGGGCCTTGAGTTCGATTTGCATTTGCTGCCGCAGTTTCAGGTCCAATGCACCCAGTGGTTCATCCAACAGCAAAACCGGTGGGGCGTTGATCAGAGCCCTTGCCAGGGCAACACGCTGACGCTGACCGCCGGATAAAGCACCGGGTCTGCGATTCTCAAGCCCGCTGAGCTGGACGAGTTCCAGCATTTCATTGGTGCGCTGCACCCGCGTCCGTTTATCCGAGCCACGCACCATCAACGGATACGCTACATTCTCGGCTACACTCATGTGCGGGAAAAGGGCGTAGTCCTGGAATACGGTGTTTACGTTCCGCCGGTATGGCGGAACAGACGTGACATCCTCACCGCCTATCACGATGCGTCCTGTAGTGGGGAGGTCAAATCCCGCGATCATTCGCAGACAGGTCGTCTTGCCTGAGCCCGATGGACCGAGCAGGGAGAAGAACTCCCCGCTCTCTACGGTCAGCGATACATCATCAACGGCGACAACCGACCCATATTGCTGGCTCACGCCTTCCAGGGCCACCGCTGTAGACAAGACTAGCGCCCGCCGAGCACCGCGATGTAGCTCGTCACCCAGCGGTAGTAGGGTACGCAACTCTCCTGGCTCGCGCATTTCGTCTGCGGAGTCCGCCAGAAATGTATTCGCTCGAAATTGCCGAGGCCGTTGACCTCGCAACCATCGTCCCCCAGAAGCGTGTTGCCCTGGCATGCATCGAGCGTGACCGGGACGGAGCCGAACCACGCGGCCAGATCGCCCTGCAACTTTGGATTGATCGAGTGCTCGAGCCACATATAGGCGCAATTCGGATGCGCCGCATCGATGTGCATCATGGTTGTGTCGGCCCATCCGGTGGCGCCTTCTTTCGGTACGGTGCTGGCGATCGGCTGGTCATTGCCGCGTAGAAGATTTACCTGAAACGGCCACGAACCGGAGGCAACTACGCCCTCATTGGTAAAATCGTCGATCTGCACAAACGCGTCATGCCAATAGCGGTTCACGATCTTGCGCTGTTGTCGAAGCAGGTCCAGTGCGGCATCGAATTGCTCCTGGTTCAGTTCGTAAGGATCCTTGATGCCGAGCTCGGGCTTGTGAGCCATCAGGTACAACGCAGCGTCTGCGATGTAAATAGGGCCGTCGAACGCCTGAATTCGGCCTTTGTTGGATTTCCCGTCGTCCAGCGTCATTTCCTCGAAGACCACGTTCCAGCTCTCCGGTACGGACTTGAAGGCCTCGGTGTTGTACATGAGTACGTTTGAGCCCCATTGATATGGAACGCCGTAGTGTTTGCCGTCGACGGTATGCCAAGGCGCGTTATGCAGACGCTCGTCGATCCGTTTCCAGCTTGGAACGAGATCGGTGTTGACCACCTGTACCCTGCCGCCGGCAATCAGCCTCAGGCTCGCATCACCGGAAGCGGTTACCAGATCGAAACCGCCCTCGTTCATAAGGGCGACCATTTCGTCAGACGTATTGGCCGTTTTGATCCTCACTTCGCAGCCGGTTTTCTTTTCGAAGTCCGTTACCCAGTCGAAATTGGAATCCGTGGCACCTCTCTCGATGTATCCGGGCCAGGCGACGATGTCCACCGCGCCCTCTGCCGCACCAATACTGCTTTTC
>CAMYOI010000368.1 GCA_947259955.1 uncultured Gammaproteobacteria bacterium | reverse complement strand
GTGCTGCAGGATGTCTTCGCGCCATTCCCCGGGACTTTCCGAGTATGGTTCAACCAGATCGATCGCCTGGATCAAATCTTGTTTGGCCCGTTCCGGATCTGCCAGTTTCTCCATGCGCAGAATACCCCGGTTGAGGTGCGCCACCGCGAACGCCAGTCGGAATTCAATATTTTTCGGATCCTCTTCGTTAAGACGTTTATGCATATCGATGGCGCGCCCGTAATAACTCTCAGCTTGTTTGGAGCCGTCTAGTATTGTCGCAAACCTTGCCGTCAGCGTACCCATCTCGTCGTAGATCTTGGCCAACTCGTACCGATACTTAAGATTGCCGGGGTCTTCTCCCGCCAGATTTTCCAGGCCCGCTATTGCGTTTTGGAGCCCCTGAACCGCCGCCTGATGCTTCCCCAGCTGGCGATCGATGTCGGCCACGCGAGCGGGGGCCAGTGCCGCTTGCAGCCGCAGATTTGGATTGTTGGGGTTTTGCTCGGTTAGCTGCTCGTACAGCGCACGGGCTTTGACTAGGAGTTCAACCCGAACATCTTCAATCTGCGGAACGTTACGTAGCGTCTCGCTGCCTACTTTGGTCAGCATCTCGTCCACTGCAGTGGTGGCGAGCTGCAAGCTGTGTTCCGCCTGGCGTCGAGAAAGGGTAGCCATAACCGCGGTAACGATCGCCACTACGGCCAAAACGCTGATCGCGGCTACCGCTGAGCGTTTCAACCACCATACGCGCCCAGCTTTGGCTACCGACTCCTCGATGAACTTTCTACCCGTTTCGGTCAAATCGTCGGCGCGCGCCGCGAACCAACGTTGCGCCTCCACCAGTGGGCCTCCCCGCAGGAGTGCGCCAGGATCCCGTCCGGATTCTTCCCAGGCTCCTAAGGCAGCGCTCGCTCTCTGCCGCCAAAACAAGAACTCCCGATCTTCTTCCAACCAGCCGTTAAGGCGATGCCAACCGCGCAGCAGCGCCTCGTGGGCGATTTGGACCTCTTCCTCTCCTTCGAACGTGCTCACGGTAAACAATCGCTGTGCGACAAGTGTCCGCAGAACCATAGCGGCGCTCTCGCCATTGGCTCCCGATGGCAGTAGCCGCTCGATTCGTTCGCGCCGACGTGTCGCTCCGGTTTCCCTTCCGGGCTGGACCAGGCTTAGCAGCAACTTTCGTGCCTGTTTCTGTTCTTCCCCAGAAAATCTGCTGAACACCTCTTCCGCGTGATGTTCTAGCGCGCCTTGGACGCGTCCAATGGATTCGTAAGACTTATGGGTCAGGATCTCGCTAACCCGCAGGTTCCAGAGTTGGAGCAGGGTGTGCTCGAGCAGCGGCAGGTTTCCGGCGCCTTGACCCAAGTCGGAAAGAATCGCCTCGACCAGGCCTGGTTCGAGTTCTACTCCCGCCATCGCCGCAGGTTTTTCAATCACTTCAACCAATTGTTCGTGCTCGATCGCTCGCACTGCGTACTGGTTGGCCGCTATGGCGCGTGGCAGGATTGGATGGTCGAAACACTCGGAGTAGAAGTCGGCGCGCAGTGTGATAACAACGTGGACTGGCCGGTCGCCGCTGATATCAGCCACCTCGAGTAAGGTTTCGATAAAGCGCTCACGAACCTTCACATCGGCTACATGGGTGAAGATTTCCTCAAACTGATCTACGACCAGGAGGGTACGTTGCCCGTTCTCCACGAGCGTACCGATACAGCGGCTAAGTCCTTCTGTTCCTTCAGCCAATCGTTGGGCACAAGCCTCGCGAGTGTTTAGCTTTTCAGCTGCCTCCATATCCGGCTGAAGGTCCATAAGGGCGTTGGCCAGCTCGCGGAAGGGATCACTGCCCGGCCGTAGCGTGGCTACTTGCCAGGTATACGCCATGGAATTGCCGTCGATATAACCACCGCTGTGCAGCGCCGGAATGAGTCCCGCTCGGATCAGGGAGGATTTGCCGCTGCCGGAGTCCCCGACTACGGCGAGAAACGGTCCAACGCGAAGTCGTTCGAGGAGTTCCTCGGTTTCCCGATCGCGGCCAAAGAACAAATGCGCTTGATCGACGTCAAAGGCGGCCAGACCGATGAACGGCGCTTCGCCGGGAGCGAGCAGTGAAACCGCTTCAGCGGGCCGGCTGAGAATGGCGCCGACCAGTTTCTTTATATCCGCCGCCTCGGTTTTTCCGTCTCGCAGATCCAGCCACTGGTGCTGTATTAGGAAGGTCGGCAGGGCTTCGGGATCCGCGCCCGGACCCAGAATGGGAATCACCCGGAATTCTGGGTCTTTGGCGTTACGATCCAGCGCAACCCTTACCTCGCGATTAATCCAGCGTGCGATACCCAGACGGCCCACGTAAACCGCGAATGAGTCGCATTCCCTGAGACCCGACTCCAGGCGCTCCATCCAATTGTCACCGGGCTTGATCTCGTCGAGGTCAAGCCAGACGTCGACACCCGCGGTGCGCAGCTGATTCGCAAGCTCCTTGATCGTCTCGGCATCTTCGCTTGCGTGGCTGAGGAACAGCCGACCTCCTACGGAATCATTCCGCTTGTTGCTACTTTCCGGTATTCCGTGGTTGGGGTTATTTTCCAATTCTCGAATCCGTCGAGTGCGAGTCACTCATCAACTCTGAGGCACGATTGGCTGAGAGTTAGAATAAAGCGATAAATTCGATCAACATTGTCTCAGGATTCCAGCTTTAGAGACAAGTGGTGTCTAGGAATTCACTTCATTAACGGTAACACTCTACGTTACCACATCTCCAGGGAATCCAAGATTAATTAGTTTCTGTCCAGAATACCCGTCATTGCGAGCGAAGCGAAGCAATCCAGTGAAACTAATTGTTTTAATTCAGCGCTGGATTGCCGCGTCCTGCCACGCTTCGCTCGCAGCTTCGGCACGCTCCTCGCAATGACTCAAGCATTTTCTGGACAGGAACTAATTAAGTAGTTGGCCATTGCGAACGAAGTGAAGCAATCCAGAAACGTTGTCATACAAGAACTTCTGGATTGGCGCGTCGCAATCAACACCGTAAGTACGGTGGTCGTCGGATAACACAGTCTCAGTCGGAAGACGCCACCGAATACGAAGTGATCTGAACGGAAAGGACGCGTTGTTGGTGGCTACCTATATTTTTGTGTTGCTGGCGCAGTAGTGGGGCCACCGTGGGCACCGAACCTTCTATGTTAAATTACCGATTCCAATACCGCCGGAGGCGAAATGGACTCATTTGGCAAGTTGATGTTGAACCATTCTCATTTGGTGGTAGCGATTATCATTCTTGGGCTCGTGGCCCTACCGATAGCCATCTGGTTGGACCTGCGTCATCTTTCAGATCAAAACCTTCAGGTACAAGCCACCAGCCTCGACTCCATCATAAGTGAGATCAGGGGCTACTACTCACGCAACGTGGTCGGGCGCATACAACAAAATTCGGGGCGCAACCAAGTTCTGCACAATTACCAGGAAATACCGGGCGCAATCCCCATCCCGGCAACCTTGTCGATTGAACTAGGCGATTTGATCAGCAAAACCGCCGGCAACGTCGACTACCGTTTCGTGTCGGACCATACCTTCACCAATCGCGTTCCTCACAGGTTGGACGACTTTGAGACCGACGCGCTGAGAACATTTCGACACCCCGACAATACGGCAAGAGTTGTCGCCAAAACATCGGGATCGCTTTTCGACCGTCAAATCAGGATCGCCACACCGGTGGTACTGGCGGGTTCCTGCGTTGACTGCCACAACAATCATCCATTGAGCCCAAAACGTGATTGGGTCGTTGGCGACGTGCGAGGAATTCAGGAGCTCGTGGTAAACCAACCGATCGCTTCGAACTTGTTCTCCTTTAAGTTCCTGCTAATTTACTTCGTCTGCGCGGGTACGATCGGATTCGCTTTTGCACTAACTCAATTTCGCCAGGCAAGCTCTTTTCGAAAGTTGAACGAAGAACTCGAGGCGGGTAACAGTTTCCTCGCGTCGATTTCAACGCAGATCTCAAAGTATCTGTCACCGCAGGTCTACAAGAGCATCTTCAGTGGCGAAAAAGATGCCTCTATTTCTACCGAACGCAAGAAGCTGACCATCTTTTTTTCGGACATTGTAAATTTTACATCAGCGACCGAAAGCCTGCAGCCGGAAGAATTGACCACTTTACTCAACGAGTACTTCACCGAAATGTCCAGGATCGCTTTGTATCATGGCGCCACTATCGACAAATTTATTGGGGACGCGATTCTGGTATTTTTCGGCGATCCGGAAACCAAAGGGGTTGCAGAAGACGCCAGGGCGTGCATGCGAATGGCGCTAGAGATGCAGTCACGTCTAAAAGAACTCAACGCCGAGTGGCGGCAGCGCGGTTTTGAACACCCGTTCAGGGCTCGTATAGGCATCAACACGGGTTATTGTAACGTTGGGACCTGCCAAATTCAAGGGTATCGCACGTGAAGTCATCCCCTATGCTGTCCGATCCGTCGCTCACACCCCGAAGGCGCAACGTATTGATGTCATGAACGAACGGCTACCCGGGATTCGTTTATTTCTTGATGTCGAGGCAATGGATGACGCCAACATTGATAATGCAAAACAGATGCTCGAGTCTGCGTTGCAGACCGTTGCGTCACGTAAAGCCGTTTCACCCGCGAGTTCATGATCGCCGTATATCTGGACTTATTCGACAAAGTCAGCGACAGAATGCGAATGTGAATCACGCAGCCTCGTGCCGCAGGCCGAAAAGAGTCCTTCGAATCTTCCTTCACACCGGCGGTTTTTTATCGAGGGACGTCTGTCAAAAGTGTTAAACTATTCGGCGGTTGGACATCTAGCCGCAAAACGTACGAAGACACCATCAAAGGAGATATTTAGATGAAAAAGCTGCTCTCTGTTCTGGCGTCAAGCCTGATCGCGTTGCTCGTTGCATCCCATACAACGGCCCAGGACAACAGCATGAGTTTTTTTATTACCAGCATGAATCCCGGCAAGGGCGGCGATCTCGGCGGATTGGAAGGGGCCGACGCGTATTGCCAAAAGCTGGCCGACTCAGTCGGCGCGGGCGGACGTACCTGGCGGGCGTACTTGAGCACCGAGGCGCCTGACAAGCGGGGCGAAAGTGCCAGACTCCGAATCGGTCAAGGCCCTTGGTATAACGCCAAGGGAGTGCTCATCGCCAAAGATCTCATGGACCTGCATCTTTACAATAAAACCATCCTGTTAGAAACGGCTCTCGACGAAAAAGGCGAGCTTGTAAAGGGCCGTTACGATAAGCCGAACGAGCACGACATTCTGACCGGTACCCAGGATGACGGCATGGCTTATTTTCCCGATGATGCGGACCACACCTGCAATAACTGGACCAGTGGTGACGCGGGTAGCGCCCAGGTCGGTCATCATGACCGCCATGGAGGGGGCAACACCTCTTGGAACTC
>CAMYOI010000367.1 GCA_947259955.1 uncultured Gammaproteobacteria bacterium | reverse complement strand
TTCTATCAAGAAGAGGAGTCGACGACATTGAACACACTGACTGGCACCCGGTCCGATCATTCCGACGGCAACGCTGACCCGCGGTGGCTGCTGCCCGAACTGCGCTCCGATCACGCCGGAGAATACGGAGCGGTCGCCATCTATAAGGCCATCCTGGGGATTTCCCGCGACCCGGAAGTCAGGGATTTCGCGCGCCGTCACATGGACACCGAGATCAGACACCTCGGCGTCGTGGAGCAGCTGGTGCCGGTTCGCCAGCGCTCGCGGCTGCTGCCACTGTGGAAGCTGGCCGCCTGGGCCACCGGAGGCCTACCCTCACTGTTCGGTCCCCGCGCGGTCTACGCCACGATCCAGTCGGTTGAGAGCTTCGTGGATAGACACTACTCCAGCCAGATCGACAGGCTGGAAGTAGAGCAACCGGACAGTGGCCTCATCCCGCTCCTGTCTTCACTGCGCGACGACGAGATCGCGCATCGGGATGAAGCAATCGCGCTCGGCCAGGAGACCGAGCAGTCCCTGCCACTTTCCATCTGGTGCGGTCTGGTGGAGCGAGGCTCCGCGATTGCGGTCAATCTGGCGAGGAGATGTTGATGCGATCGAAACTGGACGAGCACACGGGTCTGTCGCTGCTCGGTGACGATCTCTCTGCGGAGCGTTCGGAACTGGGCGAGATGGCTTTCGACCACATCGCCTCAGGATGGTGCTCGCAGGTGGGCAGCGACATGGTGTGGTCGCCCCGCGTGCACTCATTTAAGGAGCGTGCGTCATGAGCGCTGACCCCTGTCCGGACTCATGCGGAGCGCTGCCGGACGCAGTCCGTGCTGCCATCGCGGAAGAGGTGCGCATGTTCCCCCCGGGGCGCCAGCAGTCGGCCCTGATCGGCTCCCTGCGCGCGGCCCAGGAGCACAACGGGGGCTATCTGACCCCGGACCTGATCACAGCGGTTGCTGCCGAGCTCGACGTGCCGGCCATCCGTGCCCAGGAGGTCGCGTCTTTCTACTCGATGCTGGAGACGGAACCGGTCGGGCGCAACGTGATCTCAGTCTGCACCAACGTCTCCTGCATGCTGCGCGGCAGTGACGAGATACTCGCCGCGGCTGAAGAGAGGCTGGGCATCAACGTCGGTGAATCCACCCCGGATGGCCGTTACTACCTGAAGCGAGAAGAAGAGTGTCTCGCCGCCTGCACCGGGGCACCGATGATGATGGTGAACCACCGGTATCACGAGAACCTGACGCCGGAAACGGTGCGGAGGATAATCGATGAACTCGAGTGACTTGTTGCCCCAGCGTGGACCGATCGCCTATGCCACTATGGGCGAGAGTGAACCCTGGACACTGCAGAGCTACCGCCGCAGCGGAGGTTATGAAGCCCTCGAAAAGATCCTCCGGGAGCGCCCCGAGCCTGCCAGCGTCATCGACATGATGAAGGAATCCGGACTGCGCGGGCGCGGCGGAGCGGGGTTCCCCACCGGCCTGAAGTGGAGCTTCATGCCGGCCCCCGATGGCGGCGAGCGCTACGTGGTCTGCAACTCCGACGAGAGCGAACCCGGCACCTGCCACGACCGTGATGTGCTTCGCTACAACCCCCATGCGGTGATCGAGGGCATGGCCATCGCGGGATACGCCCTCGGCGCGCGGGTCGGCTACAACTACATCCGCGGCGAGTTCCTGGAAGAACCCGTGCCGCGGTTCCGTCAGGCGGTAGCGGAGTGCTACGCGGAGGGTCTGCTGGGGCCGGATATCCTGGGTTCGGGCGTCGGATTCGACCTGCACACTTTCGTGGGCGCGGGGGCCTACATCTGCGGCGAGGAAACCGGCCTGCTCGAGTCGCTGGAGGGCAAGCGCGGCATGCCGCGCTTCAAGCCACCGTTCCCCGCCAACAGCGGGCTGTACGGTAGGCCGACGACGGTGAACAACACACTCACCTTCGCCTCGGTGCCGGCGATACTGCGCCACGGACCGGCGTGGTTTAATGACCTGGGTCATGGCGATCAGAGTGGAACGCTGATCTACTCGGTGTCGGGACACGTCACCCGGCCCGGGAATTACGAACTGCCTGCCGGTGTGCCCTTCCTCGACCTGCTCGCAGCCGCGGGCGGCGTCACCGGAGGTCGTGCCCTCAAGGCCGTGATCCCCGGCGGTTCTTCGACCCCGGTTCTGCCGGCTGACATCATCATGGATCTGGACATGAGTTACGAATCACTGACCGCAGCGGGATCGGCGCTCGGCACCGGTGCGGTGATCGTGATGGACGAGTCGACCTGCATGGTGCGCGTGCTGGAGCGGATCGCCCGCTTCTACTACGCGGAGTCCTGCGGTCAGTGCACGCCGTGCCGGGAGGGCACCGGCTGGATGTACCGGCTGCTGCAGCGATTACTGGCCGGGGACGCAGGACCGGATCATATCGTCGACCTGGTCGATATCGCCGACCGCATCGAGGGTCGCACCATCTGTGCTTTCGGAGACGCCGCGGCGTGGCCGGTGCAGAGCTTCCTCAAGCACTTCAGGCCTGAGTTCGAAGCGATGGCCCGCGCCAATTTGGGCCCGGTCACGGGAGGCATGGCGGCATGAACGAGACCGTGGGAAACGGTCTGGACGCCACCGTGGATCCCCGGGAGGTGGAACACTACCGCCGACTCGCCGACCTGTGGTGGGATCAGAGAGGCCCCTTCTGGCCGCTGCACCGTCTGAACGCCCTGCGAGTCGAGTATCTCGCCGGCCGGTTGATCGACCCGGCCCGGGCCGGCGAAGCGCGGCCACTGGAAGGGGTCGCCGTGCTCGACATCGGCTGCGGCGGCGGCATCCTGTCCGAGTCCATGGCCCGCATGGGGGCCAGGGTCACCGGCATCGACGTGGTGGAGAAGAACATCGCCATCGCCTCCGAGCACGCCCGCAGTAGCGCACTCGATATCGAATACCGGGTGGCCACTGCCTCGGCGTTGCACGACGCGGGGCGGACCTACGACATCGTGCTCAATATGGAGGTGGTCGAGCACGTCGCTGACCCAGGTATGTTCATGGCCGATTGCTGCGCCCTGGTGCGCAAGGGCGGGCGCATGACGGTGGCCACCATCAACCGCACCGTCCGATCGTTCGTCTTCGCCATCGTTGGAGCTGAATACGTGCTGCGCTGGCTGCCGCGCGGTACGCACCGCTGGAAAGACTTCGTCACCCCGGAGGAGGTGTGCTCCATGACCACCGCCAACGGCCTTCAGCTGGCCCACCAGAGCGGCGTGTGGGTCAACCCCGTGACACGGGCGTTCAGCCTGTGCGAATCGATGCAGGTCAACTACATGATGATTTTCGACAAATGATTTTTCAGGTCGCTACCGGAAGCCATGAACGGCCGCACCTGGTCACCATTTCAACCTTCAGTATTCAACAACGGAGCTAGTAACCATGAAGACCATGTCCCGTAGACAGGCCCTGCGCCTGGCCGGTGGCGCCACCGCCATCATTCCCCTCACCATGCTCGCCGGGCGCCAGGCCCTCGCCACCGACCTGCCGCAGGTGGACCCCGAGAACGCCACTGCCAAAGCGCTGGAGTACGTGCACGCCAGCACCAATTCGGAGCAGAACTGCGCCAACTGCCAGCTCTACACTGGAGAGGCGGGCGCCGAGTGGGGCCCGTGCGCGATCTTCCCGGGCAAAAGCGTCGCTGCGAAAGGCTGGTGCAAGTCCTGGATCAAAAAGGCGGGGTAGATGACTCCGATTGGTGCGGTGGATCAGCGCGTATAGATGCATCCCGTTGCATTCATTGGTACGCGTGAGCTGATGTCAGGTTCGTATGAGCCGTAGCTCGCAGAGACAATGAATATGTCGGCAGCGGGATGCAATGGTGCTATTCCTGCGAGATCTGCTTGGTGTCCGGCGGAGTTGCTCCGGACATCGAGTGGAGGGTAGCTATCGTGTGGTCACGATAACCGATATCAGCAGGATATCATTGGATACGAAGATGTCTCACCCACGGTTTGAGACCGAAGTCCTAATCCACCAAGAATCCTGCGCCTTCCGTCATTTGCCGCGCACCGCAGGCCGGTTGACCGGCTGGGTGTCGTCACGACCCATTCACGCCAGCTGCGTTAGCCTTTCGTATGAAATTGAGGGAATTGAATATGATATCGGCCAAACCTAAGTACACTTCTCGATTCTTAGCACTCATGCTTATAAGCTGGTTGGTAGCAACCGCCGCGGCCGACGAAATACCTCTGCCGGATCTGGTTCCTGATCCGGATCTGACAGCAATCAACGTCGTCCGGATCCAGCTTGCTGCGCTGTCGAGGAATGACACACCCAGGCCCGATGCCGGCATCGAGATTACCTTTCGATTCGCATCTCCTGACAACAGGAGGCAGACAGGCCCACTGCCCCGCTTCATACAACTCGTAAAAACCCCGGTGTACAGCCCGATGGTCGATCACCGGGCTGCGGAAGTCGGCGAGCCGGTGAGGAGCGGAGACAAGCAGATGGTAACGGTCGTGCTCACTGCCCGAAACGG
>CAMYOI010000366.1 GCA_947259955.1 uncultured Gammaproteobacteria bacterium | reverse complement strand
CGCGATCTGCTCCTGCACCTTGGCGCCGGAAATCTGGTGCGGCAGCGAGGTTACGACGATGTCCGTGCCTTCCGTCTTGTAAGAGGCTCGCAGTCGCAGCGTGCCGCTGCCGGTCATGTAGATGTCGCTGATATCGGCCTGCGACATTTTCGTAGCAACCGGTTCAAGTACGGTGATTCAGGCGATCGGTTTGTCCAAGCCGTCTATTGTTATCGACTACTATGGAACCGCAAAAGATTATTACGAAGATGCTCCAGGTGTAGTAATAGTCGACATTGGTGAAGGAGCCCGATCTGTCCACTCCGAAATCGAGAAAATGATAACCGACGCCACCTACTATCAATCGTTAAAAATGGAACAGACCGAAAGTAGCGGGGACTGGGTATCTGTCGATCGCCGATGTACTCATCGCGTGGTGGCGGAGATATATGGCCTTGTGGGTGGTCGAAGCCGGCATATTGATGCTCTGGAAGACAGATGCCGGGAATGATCCACCCTAAACGTCGATCGGGTCATACGGCGTCAGCGAGTTTTCCAATTCTCCCATAGCCTCCCCACACCCTTCTTTCTGGGACCTCGATCTACCTCAGCACCATGGCCTCATTACTGATGTCGCGGGTATCAACATTCCCTCCATCAGCTACACCTGACTTTGTCAAAACTCAATCTACTAACAACAAATCAATTCCTGCTAATCCTGATTACGCTCTGTCCGAATCCCAATACATCAATATTTGCACTGCCTCAAAAACACTGCATAGCCGCCTGTTGAGAGATGCAGGTTATGCTGAGGGATCAAGTATCGAAATTGGCGGCGATAAACTCCACATCCGAGTTTTCGGAAGCCACCGGCTTGATCCGGTGACGTGTTCACGTTTGATGGCTAGGGTTATGCGCGGATCAATGGTCTGCCTGTAATTCAGGCATAGCGGAAAGATTAGATTCACCGGGTGTTTGTACGCTGCGACGATGCATTCGATCATGGGCTCGTGGTACAATGGTTGCTTTTAATTATCGTCCTGCATGCACCGTAACCTTTTGTCCTGACTCCCGCTGACCGGGCCCGTCTGATACCGTGGAACCATTCGCTAAAGAGACCATTTCCGCCAATCTCGACCAGGAGATGAGGCAGTCTTATCTCGACTACGCCATGAGCGTAATCGTGGGGCGTGCGCTGCCCGATGTGCGGGATGGATTGAAGCCGGTTCACCGCCGCGTCCTCTACGCGATGGCCGTGCTGGGAAATGACTGGAACAAGGCCTACAAGAAATCGGCGAGAGTGGTGGGTGACGTCATTGGTAAATACCATCCGCACGGTGACGTCGCCGTTTACGACACCATCGTTCGTATGGCACAGAGTTTCTCCATGCGCTATCCACTGATTGACGGGCAGGGCAACTTCGGTTCCGTGGACGGTGATTCGCCGGCAGCGATGCGCTACACGGAGATCCGGCTGGCGAAGATCGCGCATGAACTGCTCGACAACATCGACAAGGAGACGGTTGATTTCGGCCCCAACTACGATGAGACTGAAACTCAGCCGCTGGTCCTGCCAACGCGCGTACCAAACCTGCTGATCAATGGATCGTCGGGCATTGCCGTGGGTATGGCGACGAATATTCCGCCGCATAACCTGAACGAGATCGTCGATGCCTGTCTGGCCTTGATCGACGCACCGGATACTCAGATCAGCCGGCTGATCGAGATCGTACCCGGCCCGGATTTCCCGACGGCTGGAATCATCCAGGGTAATCACGGGATTCGGCAGGCCTATGCAACGGGTCGGGGCAAAATCTACGTGCGGGCCCGAACCGAGGTGGAAACGTACAAAAACAATCGTGAAGCAATCATCATTACGGAGCTGCCGTATCAGGTCAACAAGGCCAGGTTGCTCGAGAAGATTGCTGAACTGGTCAAGGCAAAAAGGCTCGAAGGCATATCCGAATTGAGAGACGAGTCCGACAAATCCGGGATGCGAGTGGTCATCGAGCTGCGTCGAGGTGAAATCGCGGAGGTGGTCCTCAACAATCTCTACAAACTCACCCAGATGCAAAGCGTGTTCGGAATCAACGTGGTCGCGTTGTCGAACAATCAGCCGCGGATATTCAATCTCAAGGAACTGCTCGAAGAGTTCATCCGTCATCGCAGAGAGGTCGTAACGAGAAGGACGATTTTCGATTTGCGCAAGGCCAGGGAACGTGCGCATATTCTCGAGGGCTGGGCGGTAGCGCTCAGCAATATCGATCCGGTTATCGCGGTAATCAAAGCCGCGCAGAATCCCGCCGAAGCCAAGGCCGGACTGATGGAGCGCGCCTGGGAGCCGGGCGTCGTGACCAAAATGCTGGAAAGATCCGAATCCGGCATCTCCCGCCCCGAGAAACTCGGTGACGAGTTTGGCCTCAAAGATCAAAAATACTATCTGTCGGAAGCCCAGGCACAGGCGATACTGGACCTGAGGCTGCATCGGCTGACGGGGCTGGAACAGGAAAAAATCCGCAAGGAGTATGAAGAGATCCTGGGTCGTATCGCTGATCTGCTCGAGATTTTAGCGGTTCCCGAGCGCCTGATGCAGGTGATCCGGGAAGAACTCGAGCTGATACGCGACGAATACGGTGATGAGCGGCGTACCCAGATCGTCGAAGACGAGTACGCGCTGTCAATGGAAGATCTCATCGCGGAAGAGGACATGGTGGTGACGTTTTCCCATACCGGATACGCCAAGGCTCAACCGACTTCCGAATACCGCGCGCAGCGGCGGGGCGGTCGCGGCAAGACCGCAGCCAGGACCAAGGATGAAGATTTCATCGAACGAATGTTCGTTGCAAATACGCACGATATGCTGCTGTGCTTTTCGGACCGAGGCAAGATCTACTGGTTGAAGGTGTATCAGCTGCCCCAGGCCGGCAGGACGGCGCGCGGCAGACCGCTGGTCAATTTACTGCCGCTGCAGGAAAATGAAAAAATAACCGCGGTATTACCGGTTCAGGGTTTCGACAAGGACAAGTACGTGTTCATGGTCGCCAGCGACGGCACCGTCAAGAAAACGTCGCTGACGGACTTCTCGCGCCCGAGAACTTCCGGCATCATCGCGATCGATTTGAGGCCCGAAAGCTACCTTGTCGACGTCGGGCTGACCGACGGGCGGCAGCATATCTTCCTGTTCACGGACGCCGGAAAAGCCATTCGATTTGCCGAATCGGACGTGCGCGTCATGGGAAGGGGTGCGCGCGGTGTGCGCGGGATCTCCCTAAAGGCCCGGCAAAAGGTCATCTCTCTCATTATCGTCGGCAGTGACGACAACGACGAGGAAACCATCCTGGCGGCCACCGAGAACGGCTATGGAAAACGAACCAGGTTGGAGGATTTTTCGCGGCAAGGTCGCGGAGGGCAGGGCGTCATTGCCATACGCGTGAATGAACGCAACGGACTGGTTGTCGGGGCCGATGCGGTTAGCGACGATGATGAACTGATGCTGATCACCAATACGGGCACATTGATTCGCACACGCGCTGCCGAGGTCTCGGTTCAGGGGCGCAATACGCAGGGTGTGCGCCTCATCGGTATCCAAGGCGGCGAGCGCCTGGTGAGCATCGAAAGAGTGGTCGAAACAAACGGCCAGCAGCAAGAAGAAGAGTAGCCCGCCTGCGCGGTTTTGCCGTTGTCACGAGTCTTCAACTTCAGCGCGGGCCCCGCGGCGTTGCCGGTGCCGGTCCTCGAGCAGGTGCAATCGGAACTGCTGGATTGGCGCGGGATCGGCGCCTCGGTCATGGAGATCAGTCACCGCAGCAAGGAATTCCTGTCATTGGCGGAGCAGTCGGAAGCGGATCTGCGAACGCTCCTGGCCGTCCCGGACGAATACAGCATCCTGTTCCTGCAGGGTGGGGCGCAGATGCAGTTTTCCATGGTTCCGCTCAATCTCCTCGACGAAAAACTCCGTGCCGATTACATCGATACCGGACACTGGTCTCGCCTGGCCATCGAGGAGGCGAAGCGTTACGGCAGGGTCAATGTGGCTGCAACCGGTGCGGATGCCGGGTACACGGCAATCCCGGCGCGGGATTCATGGCGGCTTGACCCCGCTGCGTCCTACGTGCATTACACACCCAATGAAACACTTACCGGCGTCGAATTTCATTGGGTCCCGGACGTTGGGGCCACGCCGCTGGTCGCCGATATGTCGTCGACGATACTCTCCCGACCCGTCGAGGTGTCACGATACGGGCTGATTTATGCCGGCGCGCAAAAGAACATCGGTCCGGCTGGACTCACCGTCGTTATCGTGCGTCGTGATTTGACCGGCCGGTGTGCGCCAAACGCCCCCAAGCTTTTCGACTATCGGCGGCAGGCTGACGCAGGGTCGATGGCCAATACCGCGCCAACTTTCAGTTGGTATGTATCGTCCCTGGTGTTTCGATGGCTGCTTGATCAGGGCGGGCTCGAGGAAATCGCACGCGTGAACCAGCGTAAGTCGACAAAGCTCTACCGGTGCATCGACGGCTCG
>CAMYOI010000365.1 GCA_947259955.1 uncultured Gammaproteobacteria bacterium | reverse complement strand
AGCAAAACCGCCGTCGTACTACTGGGCACTGGAACACCCAACGCAGAACCGGATCGCATGGGTTCGGCGTTGGCCGTAGTTGTTGGAGACAATGTTTATCTGGTTGATTTTGGCCCCGGCGTAGTTCGACGAGGCGGACTGGCAGCAGGCCGCAACAGATTTGGTCGAAAAAGCCAAGGCCGTGATCATCATTCCGTCCGATCGGCCGGGCACTTTATGGGAGGTCCAACATCTGAGGTCGGAAGGCCTGCTCCACAAGACGGTTTTCATCATGCCCCCCCGGAGGCGCGAGGTTTCGACTGGCGTGCGCGCTGGCACGATGCGTGCAAAGCGCTCGGCGATTTCGGCGCCGCCTTGCCCGAGTACGACCGCCACGGCTTGATGTTCCGGCTCAGCCCGTCGGGACAGGTGCTCGATATCAATCACCTGCCGGTGTGGCGCCCGCGCCGGTCTGCAGCGAGGAGCGTAGCCGTGGCTACGGTCCGAGTGAAGATCAAGCTCAGGCAAAGGTAGACAAGTCAGCGACGGGAAAGGTCGGCCCCCATTGCAAACTGTACTTTTGATCAGTTGCAGGGGTCCGACCCTGGCGTCCCCTCTAGCTGTTGCCAAATTATTTTACTTTGGGAAACTCCCCGCTTGCCAATTTGTTCTGATAGTCGCGGAGTATCTCCTTGACCTTAGGCATCAACAAGTAGAGACCGGCTACATTGAAAATCGCCATGGTGAAAATCATCGCGTCCGAAAAATCGATGACCGGTCCCAGGTTCATCGACGCGCCTATGATGATAAAAATGCAGAAGATGACCTTGAAAACTATTTCTTTGCTAATCCCTTCGCCAAACAAGTATGTCCAGGCTTTCAACCCATAGTAAGACCACGAAATCATGGTAGAAAAAGCAAACAACAGGGCGGCAAGGGCAAGCACATAGTTAAAACCGCTGAAGTTGCTCTCAAACGCTTTTGCAGTCAACGCGATACCCGTAACGCCATCGCCTGGGTTCCACGCGCCGGTGATGGTAATCACCAAAGAGGTCATCGTACAGATAACGACGGTATCAATGAATGGTTCTAAAAGAGCGACATAGCCTTCCGTTGCCGCGTGTTTGGTTTGCACCGCGGAGTGTGCGATGGAAGCTGAACCGATCCCCGCTTCATTGGAAAATGCCGCACGCTTGAAGCCCTGGATGAGTGCCCCTACGGCACCCCCGGCTACGGCCGTTGGAGCGAAGGCACCGTTAATGATGGCGCTGAATGCATCACCCACGGCGCCGATGTTCAGCAATATAATCAGTAACGCGGAGCCAACGTAAATCGCCGCCATGAACGGTACGACTTTTTCCGTTACTTTGGCAATGGATTTAATACCGCCGATAATCACAACGGCCACAACCGCCGCCATGATCACGCCGAAGATCAATCCGTTGTCGGCGAAGAAAGGAATAACCGTGGCGACCTGCTGAGCTGACTGATTCGCCTGGAACATATTCCCCCCGCCCAGCGCACCCCCAATACAGCAAATGGCAAATAGCACTGCAAGCACTTTACCGGTCGTGGCCTTGCCCTTCTCCGAAAGTCCTTTGGAAAGATAATACATCGGACCTCCGGAAACCGTGCCATCCGGGTACTCATTACGATAGTGCACACCAAGAATACATTCAGTAAATTTTGATGCCATGCCAAGCAGACCGGCGAGAATCATCCAGAAGGTCGCGCCTGGTCCACCCAAGTAAACGGCCACTCCGACTCCAGCAATGTTGCCAAGGCCCACGGTCCCCGACAAAGCGGTACACAAGGCCTGGAAGGGTGTCACCTCACCGGCATCCTTAGGATCGAGATAGTCGCCGCGCACCAGTTCGATAGAGTGTTTGAAACCACGAAACTGGATAAACCCGAAATAAATCGTGAATACACATGCAGCCACTACGAGCCATAAGACGATCCAGGGAAACGCGGTCCCCAAGATGGCCTCGGAACCCGGCAGTGGTGAAAAAATGAAGCCGACAAAAGGATTAATAATCGGCGCAATGGCATCGTTGATTTTCTGATCGATCGACATACCGGCTGTTTCCTGCGCCGCCACAATTGTCGGAAGCAACGAGTATAAAGCTCCGCCCAACGCGGGTACGAATCTCGATTTCATATTCTTCTCTCTCTACTTATTGTTATGGCACAACGGTAACCGGAACTTTCGAAAGCTGGATAAGCTTCGACGTGACGCTGCCGAATAAAAGCGATTTTAATCCGGATTCGCCAATGCGCCCGACGATGATTAGGTCCGCATCGTGCTCGGCGGCCAATCCGTTCAATACATCGGCGACATTGCCATGACGAACGATTCCCTCCGCGTCAACTCCCGCGCTCCTAATCTGCTCGAGAGCGGGGCCAAGCACGCTGGTTTTCGCACGGGTGATTTCCTCTTCGCGCCGTTTATGCCGTTGTTCATTCTCTTCGGGGGTATTAAAGGTGTAAGGCGACCATTCAATAACGTAAGTCACAACCAGTTTCGCACCGGCGTTTTTCGCACGCTTGCAGGCGAAATCCAACGCCCGGCGGCTGCAATCGCTACTGTCTATTCCAACTAAAAAGCATTCACTCATAAGAACCTCCATCCGATGATTGTCATTTTAGTAAGCCAATGTTCGTTTGAGAGATTCCCGCGCTGCTACGCACGTCGTTCTCGAACATCTCCTCTTACGCAATTTTTCGAAAATCAAATGGGAAGAAGCCCGATAACCGCGGTTTCCTTCCTGTGCGCCAAGCAACAAAGGTGGTACGCGTTACGTTTATACAATACAACGCCGTCGTCAACAAGTCGTCAGCATATAGACAAGATAAAATCTGCCAAGAGGCGGATTGGCGGCCTTGCCATTACCGAAGTGCACGGGTGACGTGGAACCGAGCTGCACCAGAATCGCCGTCAATGACATTCGAATGGAATCCGTCTTCCACCGTTGGCAGCAGCGCCTTCGTCAAGGGGTATCAAGCGCACGGTGATCATATGGGATATTGTAAAGATGTCGCCGCTAGCTCGTATTCCCCACCAGCTATGCTGTCAACGCATAATACTTGACTAAATTACTCAGGTATTTTACTTTATCGATATGCTCGATTTAAACAGGTTTGACGACATCGTAGACACGTTCCAGTTCATCAACGATTGGGACACGCGTTATCACTTTTTAGTGGAACTTGGCGAAGGGTTGCCGCAGCTCGATGGGATCTACCGGGTAGACGAAAACCTGGTTCATGGGTGTATGAGCAAAGTGTGGATTGCGGCAGAACCAGATGACGTAAAACCCCGCATATTGCACTTCGTAGGCGACTGCGACACCGCCACCATCAAAGGCTTGGTGGCTGTACTAATCGCACTCTATTCCGGGCATACTCCTCAAGCCGTTCTGGAAATCGACGCGGATCAGGTTTTCGAGAAACTGGGGCTTTACGATCATCTCAGTCCGAACCGCCACGTCGGTGTGTATGCTATCGTGGAGAAAATCAAAGAAATCAGCCGTCGTTGTGACAGTAAATGCCGCGACGAACCGATGCACCAGTGCCAGCGGGCAGAACTGCAAACTGGCGTAAGCTGATCCGAGTCGGCACACAGTACGATAGGCCCTCACCTGCCTTGTCCCGATAAAGGCACACTTCTAAGATGTTTGTCTTACGAACTCCTCCGTTTCCCCAGTATCGACGTGATCCAGAAGTTGGCGTATAAGTCCCCCTTAAGCACGGAGGTAAGGCCATGAGTCAAGTAAAGGTGCAAAACTGGAAAGGCACCATCACCTACTACGCGAACTCGGTAGAAGTAGTGGCGAGCGTCGACGACATCATCCGCATCGTCAAAGACCCGAAGCGATACCCTTCCCCGGTCCGGGCCAAGGGTTCCCATCACTCCACCACCCGCTGTGTCGTAGCCGAGAATGGAACCGTGGTCGATATGACGAGGATGAACAAGATTCTCGACATAGATAGCGAGGCCAGGACCATTACGATGCAGGCGGGCGTGCTGCACATCGACGCGGCCCGCGAGTTGGAACGCCACAGCCTGCAGTTTTATGTGAATGTCGAACTGGGCAATCTCACCGTGGGGAGCGGCGCCTGTGGCGGGACCAAGGACGCATCGACCTTCTCGGAAGAGGATGGAAAGTACGAATTTGGCCAGGTCGCGTCCTATGTGGTGGGCATTAAAGCCGTGCTTGCCAATGGAGAGATCATCGAGGTCACCGATGCTGACGAGGGACTGATGCAGGCGATGCGTTCCAGCTACGGGATGCTCGGCATTATTTATGAAGTCACCTACAAGGTAAAGGACATCAAGCCGATGGCTGTCGAGCACGTTCGCTACCCCGTGGACGAGTTTGCCGACCGGCTCGACGAACTGATCGCCGGGAACCGGTCCATGATGTTGTATCTGTCTCCCTTCCTTGATAGCGTCGTGGTGGAGTACCGTTATGACGGAACCGGGCCGATGCGTTCGAACAGCTGGCAATGGCGGCTCCGTAACTGGGTC
>CAMYOI010000364.1 GCA_947259955.1 uncultured Gammaproteobacteria bacterium | reverse complement strand
AAGAAGGCGCTCGCAACCGCAAAAGTGCCCGTGACGAAGGGCTAGCTGCTGTCCGGTTTGCGACGGTGGATCCCGATAGAGTTGCCGTCGGGGTCACGCACAAATGCCATGTGGCAAACCGGCGTCTCGTAGGGGCCGAAGTGGAACTCCACGTCGGCTGCCTTGAGCTCAGCCGTGTGGGGTGTTTTGTCCGATAAATCCAGTCGAATGACCCTGTCAATAGCAGCGTTAACGGCGGGACTGCTCGGCATTATTGTCGTGACAATTTTCGCCACGGTGCCTGAATATACCAGCAGCATCACTTTTTACGCTGTAATTCTTTTTATCCTCGGTGTTGCTCATGCAGGTGTGCGCATTGACCGGAAAACGCATATCGTTGACCTCGCAAGTGGAGACCAAAAAGCCGAATATGTCGCCCTTAGCAATACCATCATTGGCATAGGTTTAATACTGCTGGGCGCGTTGAGTAGTATTTTCATCAGCTATGGTCTTGAAATTGGTGTATTTGCGCTTTCGACTCTGTCGCTGCTAGGAGCTGGCGTGAGCCTCAAACTGAGGCATGTCCAAATGCGAGTTAGAGAACTCGACAATCCTTACACGTAATTATTCGTGCGCGACCATACAGCCCGAACTTATTCTTTCCGACAGCGATGGAGATTGGGTTCACTCCAGGCCGACGTGATGCGTGTAAAAACGCACGGTACAGGATCTATCTCCGGCCTTTACCCGCACGCACCGAAGCCATCCCTGTTGAGTGGATGTTGATTTGAATCAAGCTCTTCATCCTCTGTATAGGGCTTTTGTTTCACCTTGCGAATGACCGGTTGTAACGATTACGGTCTAAAGGTGTTTTGAATTGGGGAAATATTCCTACCCTATTTTTTACTTTTATATATAAATACGAACCCTAGTGGCAATGATTCTCCTCTACCGATGCGTGTGGCAAAGGTTTGGGTATCAGTTGATCAGGAAAACTTCCGCACAAAACGGCGGCGCGTTAAGCGTCGCCGGTCGTTTTTGTATAGAACCGTATAAGCTCGCAAAACACTTTTCAGGTCCACCCTAGTGCAAAAGCAGACTTGCTTCAGTGCTTTGCAACAACGTCTCCACGCGAGGATTCGACCGCGTCGAAGCGATCGAGAGTCATCATCTTGGTCCATGCAGCCACAAAATCGTTCACAAACTTCCCCCTACCATCCTCTGCGGCATAAACCTCTGCCAGCGTACGTAGCTCGGAGTGGGAAGCAAAGATCAAGTCGACAGGAGTCGCTGTCCATTTAATCTCGCCTGTGCTGCGATCAATACCCTCGTAAACGCCAGGGAACTCCGATGATTTCTTCCACTGCGTTGACATGTCGAGCAGGTTCACGAAGAAATCGTTGCTCAAGGTTCCCGGCTTATCGGTAAACACGCCGTGTTTGGCGTCGCCGGCATTGGCATTGAGTGCACGCATACCACCGACCAGAACGGTCATTTCCGGCGCGGTCAGGGTCAACAGGTCGGCCTTTTCCACCAGCATCTCTGTGGGCGAGCCGTAGCTAGCGTCGCTGTAGTAGTTACGGAAGGCGTCTGCGGTTGGCTCAAGCACTGCGAATGAGTTTATGTCAGTCATCTTTTGAGAGGCATCCGTGCGCCCAGGGGTGAAAGGCACTTCAACACTTTGCCCTGCCTTCTCGGCTGCCTTTTCAATGGCCGCAGAACCAGCCAGGACAATCACATCGGCCAGAGAGACCTTCTTGCCTTCGGAGAGCGATTCGTTGAAGTCTTTTTGAACTTTGGTCAGGGTGTTCAAAACCTTTGCCAGTTCATCCGGGTTGTTGACTGCCCAATCCTTTTGGGGCGCAAGTCGAATTCGCGCGCCGTTCGCGCCACCGCGCATGTCCGTGCCTCGGTAAGTTGAGGCCGATGCCCAGGCTGTTCTCACCAGTTCAGGAACCGCTAAACCTGACTCGAGGATCTTGGACTTCAGTTTCGCAGCGTCGTTGGTGTCGATTAACTGGTGATCGACGTCTGGAACCGGGTCTTGCCAAATCAGTACCTCGTCAGGAACCTCGGCACCAACGTAGCGCGCACGTGGACCCAGGTCACGATGTGTCAGCTTGAACCAGGCCTTGGCGAAAGCGGCATCGAACTCCTTGGGACTCTTCAGAAACCGTTCGGCGACCTTGCGAAACTCCGGGTCTTCCTTCAGCGTCAGGTCCGTCGTCAGCATGATCGGCGGATTGCGTTTACCTTCGATGTGAGCGTCGGGTACCGCGGTATGAGCGCTCTTGTCGGTCGGAACCCATACAATACCGCCACCCGGCGACTTTTGCTGCTCCCACTCGAAGCCGAACAGGTTGACGAGGTACAGGATGGACCATGCGGTTGGTGTCTGGGTCCAAGCGCCCTCCAGGCCACTGGTCATGGTGTCTTCAGCATTGCCTTTGCCACACTTGTTCATCCAGCCGAGGCCTTGCTCTTCGATAGCGGCGGCGGCGGGCTCCGATCCTACGCAGTCAGCTTTCGTGGCCCCGTGAACCTTACCCAGGGTGTGTCCACCAGCGATAAGCGCGACGATCTCTTCATCATTCATCGCCATGCGGCCGAAGGATTCACGAATGTCTTTGGCGGCGGAGGCCGGGTCGTTGTTACTATTCGGACCCTCCGGGTTCACATAAATCAAGCCCAGGTGCACGGCAGCCAGCGGCTTTTCGAGCTCGCCTTCGCTGTTGTACCGTTTGTCGTTGCCAAGCATCTTTGTCTCGGGGCCCCAGTACACCAGGTCAGCCTCCCAGTCGTCCACGCGACCACCGGCGAAGCCCAGGGTTTCGAAACCCATTGATTCCAGCGCGACGTTCCCGGCCAGGATCATCAAGTCTGCCCAGGAGACATTACGTCCGTATTTTTGCTTGACCGGCCACAGCAACCGGCGTGCCTTGTCCAGGTTGGCGTTGTCAGGCCAGCTGTTGAGCGGCTCGAAGCGTTGTTGACCGCCATCGGCACCGCCGCGACCATCATGCACACGGTAGGTTCCTGCGCTGTGCCAGGCCATCCTGATCATGAGGCCGCCATAATGACCCCAGTCTGCGGGCCACCAGTCTTGTGAAGAGGTCAAAACTTTCTCGATGTCTTTCTTCAGGGCCTCGAGGTCTATGCTTTCAAAAGCCTCTGCGTAGTTGAAATCATCGCCGTAGGGATTGGATTCAGGCGAGTGCGCCCGGAGGGGCTGCAGATTCAGCTGGTCCGGCCACCAAAACTGATTCGACTTGGCCATACCAGCCGCAGCAAACGAGCCTGCCGGCGCAAGCGCTGTTGTGGTTACCGCCATTGCGGCAAACCAAATTATCGTACTTCTAAGCATTAAATTTGCCTCTCGTGATTGAAAGTCCGGAAGCGCTCCCAGATGCTACCCAGTGAGAGCGTGGCATATTTTAGACCAATTCTAAATCGAGAGCAATAAAGATACAGAATGTCAGCAAACGTCCAGGGCCACCAATAAAGCGTATTCCGAAAAACTGGCCAGCGCCTCACTGACCGACGTATTGGTATGCCTTGTGACGCTTAGACGCCACGAATCCCCAAACGGACCACATCAGGTTGGCGGGTCTGAGAGTAAGAGCGAAGTCGATCGGGGCCGCCAGCAGATCGAGGCCCGCGCGGTAACCGTTGCTTTCCAGCAGCAAACACTCGAAGCGGAGCAAGGACGGTTTTCGGTCGGTGCGAGTACATCGCCGCTGGTCGCGCAGGCCCAGCGGGATCTGCTCTTCAGTTAGCTAGCCCAGGTAGACGCTATCGTCAAGTACCGCATAGCCCTAGTCGAGCTATATCTGACTGAGGGTACTTTGCTCCAGCGCCGCGGCGTCGCGCTCGACGGTACCAACACACTGAGCAGCCCGCGGTAGGGGTTCGCAAGTCACATTGGTGTCGCCAGCGGAACAATCTTAAACCAGAATGGGGACGGCTTGAACACTTGCCAGGAAGGTCCAGAGCTGGGCGGGTCCTGACTCACGCAGCGCAACGAAATCTATTCGCCCGAGGCTTATTTGCTCTGACCGCTATGTCACAGACAGCCGCCAGTCGAGGACACGAAATATCGGCATGGGCCAAATACGCTGGACCCGACCCGTTCCGGCCGGTCGCGAACCGATCACCTTACGCCCTTACCTTGCCCATTGCCGCCCTTGAGTCTATTTCATGACCCGGCGTTTTCGATCATGAAAAGACATTTGAGCACGCGAAAAGAAATGATTTAAAGCGCCTGGCGACAGCGATGCCCTGGATATGTTCTATCGGGCGTTGGTGAGTCGCGAAGTTTCGAACTGCGCCACACTATCAAGCTGCTCCAAAGTCTCTAGTCGTTACGAAAGATTCGAAACAAATCGTTCATACGCTGGAGAACTTGGTAGCCTGATTATCTCGCAGTTGGATGACATACCGTAATGTGTGGAGCCCAATCCTCGACCGAAGTGTCGGGAAAGAAAGTCACCGCCTCAAAGGCAATGGTCATTTCGATAGCCCGAGATATTGTGATAT
>CAMYOI010000363.1 GCA_947259955.1 uncultured Gammaproteobacteria bacterium | reverse complement strand
TGAACGCGGATGACGAATACGACCTGGTGGTCGTTGCTATCAGAAAGAACAAGCTTCTCCCTGTCTTCGAGATTCTCGCGGCGAGCCCGGGCGTCAAGAACGTCCTGTTCATGGGCAATAACGCTCTCGGCTTCGATGAGTATGTGAAGCACCTACCGGTCGAGAAACTGCTGATGGGCTTCCCCGGTGTAGGTGGGGGAATTCGTGAGCAGGTCGTCCATTTTGCCGATCGAGAAAAGCCGAAGGGAAAGCGGAGAGCCATTACCATCGGCGAAATCGATGGCCAGAGCAAAGAGAGAACGGTGGCAGTCAAATCCCTCTTTGAATCTGCTGGAGTCCCTGTAGTTCAGACCAGGGAAATCGACGGATGGCTCAAATATCATGTCGCACTGGTCATCCCGCTTGCCGGCGCGCTGTACAAGCACGACTGCGACAACTACCAAGCGGCGAAGGACAAAGAGACGCTTCGCGCATCGGTCCGAGCGGCCAAGGAGGGATTCCGCGTGCTCAAGGCGCTGGGATTCAGCAAACGGCAGCCCTTCGAGCTCAACCTGTTCTGCTGGCTACCAGAAATCATGAGCGTGAGGGGGGTGAGGGCGTTGCTGGAAAGCAAATTTGCGGAGGTAGCTTTTGCCATGCATGCGAAGGCAGCTCGAGACGAGATGAAAGATCTCGCGCGCGAGTTTCAACAGCTGACTGCGATGTCGTCAGTTGAGACGCCAAACATCGACACCCTGAGAGACTTCATTATCTGAGGGAGCAAACCCGAGCCAGTCGCCGCGGCGCCACAAACGTCGCTGCTGGAAGCAATGGACCGCCCCAACTCCAAGCATGATCACACACCACAATAAAAGGCTTCGACTGTATCGACTCATCCGGTATGCCGCTCCTATGCCTCGCACCCTCCAAAACCACGATCCAGTGTGCCTCGCCCACCACTGTGATCAAAACAATAACCACAAATTACACCGGGTACACCGTATTTACATTAGCTCCAACGACCACCGCCTGCCTCTATCCAAATCCAATCGACAGGTCACAAATCAAATCCCCATAGATCCGCACCAATCAATCACGCCTCGCCCCTAATCCGCGGTTTCCTACCTCGAGACTTTTACGACGCCTGCCCCCTGAATCCTCAGGTTTCTCAAACAACTGCTCATCGGGCAGGCATCGTACAACCCTTAACGCACTGAGACAGTAATGGTGCGGCGCAACAACTCGTTCTCATCTTCGATGCGAGGGTCCGGTATGGGCAAACACCAGCCTATCAAGCATGGTTCTGGGATCAACTGGTTCAGATCGCTAGCCACACGCTGTTTCTGCGCCGCAGCAATACTACCGGCGGGTGTCCGCATTTGAGAGGTCAACTGCCGTTGGAAATCTTCATTCGTGATTTGATTATGTTGCCGTGCAATGGGCCACAGCTGGAGCGAGCGCTGTCGAACGACGAATCGAGCTGACTGGCGGCAACATACTCGAAGCTTCCATACGACTAGATGCCGATGAAACCGCTCACGACACTTTGGACAAATAGTCCATTGTCGTCACCTTCAACAAGGTATTTTGCAGCTGGGTGTTGAGTACCGTCTCGTATCTCGTTGGACGATCCGGAACTAACCGGGATTCTGCGGAAACTGCGTGGAACCTTCCGGTAACTCGAGCCACTCAAGCTTTTCATCACACCAGATATGCAATTTCGGCTCTGCCCAATTCGGATCGTCGAGCGTTCCAGCTTTTATGAACTCCATCCCTTCATAGGCTGGACCACCTGCGAGAAAATGTGAACCGCAATTGGAACAAAAGTGACGATTGAAAGGATTACCACTGGCACCGGATTGATCAACATAAACTGCTAACGTGTCACCCGTCACTTTCACCGATCCCTCTGGCATGGCCAGGTTGTAGGAATGCGTAGATCCAGAATTTTTTCGACATGTATTGCAATAACAGTTGGTTATTCCCTGTGGCTCGACATCGCTCGTATACCTTACGCTACCGCACAAACATCCTCCTTCAATTTTGGCCATATTCTTTCTCTCAATTATTTAGTCGCGAGTTTCATAACAATGCCATTTGGCCACCGTAGTCACAAACAAATGGTTGACCGGGCCGAGCACCTAGATTTCATCTACGAACAGCAGGAATGGGCAATTTTTCGGCCGTAGCGTGATTACAGCGTGACCGGCAGTTGTGGGTCGACTCCAGACCGAGGTGCTGCATCGCAACAACTCGTATTTTCTCCGAAAGGAAGGTCCGGAGTGGCAATCTCCGGCCGATTAGGCGTCGTTCTACAATCGGCTGCTTCACGCCCGATGCCGGCTATTCGAGGTCCACATGCCGACCGCGGCACCATCCATACCCCAAGCAAAAGCATGATCCATACCAACACAAGTTTGTCACAAGAAAAAATACGCTCCGCTACCACGCGAGCCAGAACTATTTGATGGTCTGAAGTTTCGGTTTATTGAGAAGCGGAAGACCCCGTAGAGGTTCCAGAGATGGGAATAGTTTAACAAACATGAGCCGAAAAAGGGTGAGTATAGCTTTAGTCTGTAAAGACAATCTTCGAATATTCGTAGACAACACGGTGGACGACCTAAAGATTGGGTCTACCACATTTCGGTGATAGCTTGATTGGATCGAACTCCTTGCCGCGCAGCTAGGCATACGCCTCAAATTTCTGGGCATCGTGCTATTATCACTGGCCCGTCGGAGGATATTATGGTCACGAAGGTAGCTGTTATTCAAAAGCCCCTGATCCTACTTGATCGAGAAAAGACCATCGAGCGCGCGCTGATATCAACTGACGAAGCGGTAAGCAAAGGTGCTTCGCTCTTGGTTTTTCCGGAAGCATATGTTCCAGGATATCCGATGTGGGTTTGGCGACTGAGGCCAGGCGGGGATATGGCGCTTGCTGGAGAAATCCATGCGCGGCTACGAAATAACGCGGTTGATCTCGCGGCCGAGCACATGCGGCCACTTCAGGATGCCGCACAAAGGCACGGAGTCACGATTGTAATAGGAATCCATGAACTGGATAGCCGGTTTAGCGGTTCGACGCTGTTTAACACGGTAGTCGTGATAGGACCCGATGGAGCGCTCCTCAATCGCCATCGCAAGCTGATGCCAACAAACCCGGAGCGTATAATCTGGGGGATGGGCGACGCCTCAGGCCTCAAGGTCGTGAATACACCCGCAGGGCGGCTTGGATCGCTAATTTGCTGGGAAAGCTACATGCCGCTAGCCAGGTATGCCCTCTATGCACAGGACATCGACATCTACGTTGCGCCAACTTGGGATTCCGGAGATAGCTGGATTGCAACCATGTGCCACATCGCGAAAGAGGCGGGTTGCTGGGTGATCGGTACGGCCACCGCGTTTCGAGGGAGTGACGTTCCCGACGACTTTCCCCACCGCGAGCAGCTGATTGACCCTGACGAATGGATCAATGACGGTGACGCAATTGTGGTAAAGCCGATGGGGGGTATTGTTGCCGGTCCGCTGCATCGGGAGAAGGATATTCTCTACGCTGACATCGACAGCGAGTCAGCGCACCTCGCGCGCCGCTCACTCGATGTGTGCGGTCACTATTCACGACCGGATATCTTCTCGTTCTCTGTCAACCGGAGGCCGCTCGATCCTGTCAAGTTTGTTGATTGATTGATGCGTCGTGTTTTTCAGTGAAAAAACAGAGTAAACCGTTGTCGGAGTATCGACCTGGCAGTGCGCAACCGAGGGACACTCCACTGATGCCAGAACCATGTCTGGTATGACATCAGATTGTATTAAATCATGAGGAGGTAATAGTGCCGATATATTTGGATAGACACGACCTAAGTGGACTAAGTGCAGCAGATATTGCGGAGGCCCACCGCAAGGATCTGGAGCTACAGGACCGATACGGCGTGCGATTTGTTACTTATTGGTTTGATGAGGCACGCGGGACGGGATTTTGTCTTATTGATGCGCCGGATATCAAAACTGCCATGCGCGTTCACGACGAGGCGCACGGTGACGTGGCTACTGATGTAATCGAGGTGGATTTGTCGGCTGTCCATGCGTTCTTGGGTCGAGTCTCCGACCCTATATCGTCTTCAGCGGGGACAAAAACTCCGATTGACTCTGCGCTACGTGCGGTGTTCTTCACCGACATTGTCGATTCCACTGGCATGACAGCGCGGTTGGGGGATGCCCGGTCGGTGGAGATGGTCCGCGCGCATGACTCTATAGTGCGCGGCGCTTTGGCAGACCACGGAGGCCGTGAGGTCAAACATACAGGAGACGGCATTATGGCATCCTTCAATGAGATTCCTGCCGCAGTGGATTGTGCATGCGTTATCCAGAGATCATTCGAGAAGTTCAACAGCACCAGCGCAGAACCGCTTCGGGTGCGGATTGGTATTCATGCGGGTGAACCGAGATGCCGAACCAGATACTATCGTCGTCTCAGCTGCAGTTCATGAGTTAGTAAATGGAGGGGTTAAAGCGACTGACTTGGGGGCACGTTCATTGAAAGGATTTGTCGATTCTGTACCACTTTACGAGGTCGCCTGGCACTGAGAATCGAGATTCAGCTAGGCTCTTGAGATGGACAGGCTGAGCAGGACGTAAGAGAGCAGGTAACATCCACAAAAAGTCACTTCCAGGCGACTGGTTAGATATTTCGATATTGGGTTTTGCGAAACCTTCACCTCTCTTCTCGTATCGGCCAATTAGTCTCACTTTTTTGAACAAAGCACAATTATTTGAAATGTCTGCTTGCCGGGTGTGTGCCGCCGTTCATGCAACAAAGGTCGAATGACGGCAGCGGGTCGATTCGATTCTAAGAAAATGCCGACATTCCTTATTCCCGAATGACGGTCGTCTCCGCCATAGCGGCCAGAGCTGATACGCCTCGGGCGGGGTAGATTTCGCTGCACGCCGTGAGTCAGGAACCGGCCATGAAGCGACGGTCGCCAGATTCAATTGACCGGAAGTTCTTTACTCACTGCAGACCTTAACAGGAGCGTAACGAACTGGCTTTAAGCGACGGAATACCGCCGATATACGCGGACAGGCTAGAGGTAAAACATATCCCGGTACATGCCCTCGGCCCACGCCAGGCTCGCCTGACCTCCCTGGGTATCCCATTCTTCGATCAAATGCGTGCGATCGAAGGCAAACAGTTCGGTTTGCTGGTCGAATTTGTAGTAAGTGATGATGCTCATTGCCCTGAGCGGTTCGATATCCACCGCTGAAAAGCACATGGTTTGCGGGCTGCGCCAGTGTACATCACGGTCGAGCGCATGTGCAGCAATGACTTCGGCGACATACTGCGCTTCCGAATGCGCGGTATGACCACCCTTGGAGAATGGCTGCGAGCGGGAGTCCCCGGTGACGTAAACGCGTTCATCTCCGATCAGGTGATAGCGGAATGGATCGGTATTAGCTGCTTTCTGGGGGTGGTGCTCATCCGTGATGCCGGCCTCTTCGATCAGGCGCGAGGCACGCACAGGTGGGTAGATGATGGCATCGTCGAAGGAGTATTCATCGAACTCGGTTTCGACCCTGTGGCCGTCGATGTCCACGTTGCTGATCAAAGAGCTCGGCAGATACTCGATGTAATCGCCGTACAGCTGATC
>CAMYOI010000362.1 GCA_947259955.1 uncultured Gammaproteobacteria bacterium | reverse complement strand
GACAGTATTATGGCAATGGGGGAAATCGGGCCCGGCCAGCATGGCGGTTCCAGCCGCCTTGCGCTGACCGATGCCGATCGCGAGGGGCGTGATCTTTTCGTGCGCTGGTGTGAAGAAATCGGTTGCAGCATTCGGGTCGACGACATGGGTAACATCTTTGCGCGACGCGCGGGGCGTAATAACGACCTGCCGCCGATCGTTGCAGGCAGCCATCTCGATACCCAGCCGCACGGCGGCAAGTTCGACGGAATCTACGGCGTGCTAGCGGCGCTCGAGGCGTTGCGCACCCTGCACGACAAAGATGTGATGACAGAAGCACCGCTCGAAGTAGTGGTCTGGACCAACGAGGAAGGGTCTCGCTTTGCACCCGCGATGATCGCGTCGGGCGTGTATGCCGGGCTGTTCGCAAAGGATTATGCCTGGGCGATTACCGATAGTGACGGCAAGTCGCTCGGCGAGGAACTGGAGCGCATTGGCTATAAAGGCGATATGCCCTGCGGTGAAAATAGGATCGGGGCGTTACTGGAGGCGCATATCGAACAGGGGCCGATTCTGGAAGCGGACAATCATCAGATTGGAGTCGTCGTCGGCGGACAGGGCCAGCATTGGTATGATGTAACCTTGAAAGGCCAGGACTCGCATGCGGGTTCGACGCCGATGCCGGGTCGGCGCGACGCGCTCGTCGCCGCGGCCGAAGTCATTTCCATGGTGCAGGCGCTTGCTCTCGAACATGCCCCGCAGGCGGTCGGTACCGTGGGCGAGATGGAAGTCAGGCCGAATTCCCGTAATACCATTCCCGGTGAAGTGTTCTTCACCATCGATATCCGTAATCCGGATGAAGCCGTGCTGGCGGTGATGGCGGCGCAGATAAACGCCATGGTGCCGGCCATCGCCGACAAACACGGGGTCGAATGTGAGCTCGTCGAAATCTGGGACAAGCCGCCGGTCAAGTTTGATCCCGACTGTATCGCGGCGGTTTCGAAAGCGACCCAGGCGCTCGGTTACGCTCATCAGCAAATGGTGTCGGGCGCCGGTCACGACGCCTGCCAGGTTTGCCTGGTCGCGCCGACCTCGATGATATTCGTGCCCTGTGCGGGCGGACTCAGCCACAACGAGCAGGAAAGCGCCGAACCCGAAGACCTCGAAGCCGGTTGCAACGTGCTGTTGCATGCTATGCTGGCGCTCGCCAACCAGTAGCATGCCTCGAAAAACCGTTTTTCCCGAAGGTCACTGGAGCCTGCAGGTCGATTTCCCTTACAGCATGGGGCTCGCCTGCGGCGACCTGATTTTTCTTTGCGGGCAGGCCGACGTTGAAGGCGACGGAAAGGTTTGCAATGCCGGAGATTTACTCAGGCAGTCGCAGAGCGCGATCAATCACATCGGTAACCTGTTTCACGAGCTCGATGTCGGTCTCGAAAACCTGGTCAAGCTGGTGGTTTTTTACGTGCCCGATGAAGACCTTGGCGAGGCCTCCTACATCGACGCGTTGGCCGCAATGTTGCCGACAGTCAACCGTCCGGTGATTACGCTGGTACCGGTACCGCGCATGTTTTACCCGGGGCTGGTCGTCGAAATCGATGCCTATGGTTTCGCGGGCGATGCGATCGAGCGCGTCGATATTCGCGACGATAATGGTTTTTCAACTATTGTCAGGGCCGGTGAAATGATTTTCGGCGCGGGTATCGATGCCGGCGATGAATCTGGCGTCGTGATTGCCGCGGACGATGTCGTGACGCAAAGCCGGATCGTTCTGGACCGGCTTGCAACCCGGCTCGAAGCGGTGGGCGCGCAGGTCACCGACCTGGTCAAGATTAACAACTGGTATGTCGCCGGCGGCAGCGCCGAGGAGTGGGCCGAAAGCGCGCGCGTCAGGGCTGCGTTCTATCCCGAGCCCGGCCCCTGTGCGACCGGCATCCCGGTGCACGGCCTGAACCGATCCAGTGCGATGATCCGCACCGATTTCTGGGCGATGCTCGATACTTCGGGCAATCCAATTGAAAAATCACACGACTGGCCCGAGGGACACTGGGACTGGCCGATACACCTGCCGTTCAAGCACGGGTTGAAATGCCGCAACCTGGTGTTTGTCGGCGGCCAGGTTTCAATGGACCCTGCTGCAAACGTCATCGATCCGGGGCAGATGCAAGTTCAGACGCGCACCAGCATGGATAACATCGGCAAGGTGCTCGCCGGCTTCGGGCTCGATCATGCCGATATCGTCAAGCTCAATACCTACTACCATGGGTCGACCGGCGCCTATGATGCGGGCGATGCCGACGATCTGCACGGCAACGTCACGATTCGGGGGAGCTATTTCCAGAAACCCGGGCCGGCGTCGACCGACATCCCGTTCCGCTGCCTCGCTTACGACGGCATGATGGTCGAAATCGAAGCGATCGCGATGACCGATCAGGCTTGAACCGGCCGGAAAAACCTGTTCGGCATCACAACCAGCTTGCCAATATAGGTTTTCACCATGAAGTCGGTCTGGGCGCGTTGAAACTCGCTCGGGAGGTGGTTCGCAAGCAGACTCGGCCCGCTCTTGCCGGATTCGATGTATTCGACGAGGCGCGGAAAAGTAGCCCCTGTCTGGTGTTTCATTCCAGATTTGTATCCCTTAGATCAAGGTCTCAACTGCTTTTGGCTGATCGCCCGCGGGTGTTTGTTCTTTATTGATTCTGAATTCCACGATCTGACAATAACAAAAAGCGGCACCCTATCAACGACGTGCCCCTACTTTCAGCGAAGTAGGCTACCAGCGATTCCAAGCGCAATCAGCGTGAAGACAATTGCTGTTCCACGAAGTGCAACTGTGGCTCCATCAAGTCTCCGTACCGACGGAACCAGTGACATGATTACTCCAAAAAATGCAAACATGATCAGACCCGCAACTCCGATCCACTCTGCTTCGAGCATCTCCTAACCTTTCATGGCAATGTACTAAAAACTTACTCGACGATACACAATGAAGTGGATGCAGTCAATGTGCGCCACATGGAGTTACCTCGCTTCCGTGGACGGTTTAGTATTTGAGATTTGTGAAGTGTTGTGCGCTACGGCAAGGGTGAATCCTATGGTCCACTGCTAGTCGCAGTGACACGAATCGTCCGAGATCGACGCGCTGCGTGTAATGCCTTCGATGTAACTGGACGCCGAGGCGAAAGCGAATCCTGAGGTGTAGTACCATAGTTCCTCTCTTGATCCCAAGGATCATTTTTCATGACAGAAGAACGGCTACTGTCCAAATTTGCTTTCATCTTGCATGCGGACCTTGCTGGCTCTACAGCATTAGTCCAACAAAACGAAGAGTTAGCCCACAAGCTAATCCAAGAAACCTTCCGCCGTTTCAGCGACATCATTACTAAATATAAGTGACATGTGCGTGAGATTCGTGGTGATCAGGGCGAAAAGTGTTGTTAACGGTTCCTCAATAGGGGTCGTCTTCGTAGGAATACGGCTTTTGTCCGCACTATACCCTTGTCTACACTTACCAGAAGGCGGAGGTGCGGACCTGTTCAGCACCACGTCCGCAAACGATCGGCGAAGGCAAACACTATCAGGAGAAGGGATTGCTGGTCCTGCACAACCGAAGTTTTCTGCCCGGCTCTCCCCAACAGCGGACCTTGGTCTGGCTGGGGGTACTGCTGTTGTGCCTGATCATTGCGGCGGGTGCCCTGCTGTACTTGATTGTTTACGAGGCCTGCCCCACCTGCAGCCCGGGAGAGATAGCCGTCTCCGCCTGGGAGAGACTTTTAAAGGAAAGGGGGATGGTCTTTGCTCTGGTGGCAACACCGGTACTGCTGGTGTTCTTCCTAATCCTCGCTATCGGATCGCGCAATCGCGAACGTCTCATAGTCACAGAAACGGGAATAGAGTTCCGATCCCCACTGCCCGGGCCGCTCAATTTCCTGCATCGGGACTGGTCGCTGCAATGGCTCGAGGTCCGCAGGGCATGGATCGGGCCGATGTTCAAGTTTGCCGGCGGGCAATTTACATCCCTGTTCTTCGAAACCGGCAATAAGCGGCGTCGGATACTCATCTATCCCTGGGTGGACCCGCGCCACTACCGCCCCCGCACGCTGCGCAAGGAAAAGGCCTACATCGATGCCCTGCAAAAACAGCAGGGACCCGAGTACGAGGCATTGACCACGGAGAGCGCCGTCGTCAGGTACATCGCAGAACATGTACGCGGTGTCGATATCGAACCCGCACCAACAGGACCCACCGGGTTCGCGTTGGAAAAGAACCCCTGGGCCCTGGGTGTGGTGGTGCTGTTCTTCCTGCTGGCCGCCTATACCGTCATCGACGGTTTCGTGCTGATCGGGGAGACCTATGTCACCCGCCCCGCCTACGAAGTATTTGCCACCGGCGGACTGTTGGCGGCCATTGTCGCGGCCCGTTTGCTGCGCGCCAGGGGTGTTCCCAACCTGGAAAGCGCAGTGTTGGGCGTTCTCCTGGGAGCGGCCACTGGCTGCGCCCTCTATCCCGGGGCGCTGCGCCTTAACCAGTGGACGGACAGCTCGGGCCTCCACGTT
>CAMYOI010000361.1 GCA_947259955.1 uncultured Gammaproteobacteria bacterium | reverse complement strand
ACAACAGTGCTGGATTGCTTCACTTTGTTTGACGAAATAGTGCTCGATTGCTTCAGTATTGTTTGACGAAATAGTGCTGGATTGCTTCACTTTGTTCGCAATGACGGAGTACTTAATCAGGGTTTCTAAAAAGTGTAGCAGAAGTTCGGTGTTCACCCGGTCAGTACACCCTTGGTTTGGCGATGCAGGAGCAAGGCGACGCGGCTTGCGTATAGCCCACGACGCGGCGTTCGAACGAGAACAACGCCTGTTGATGGACTCGCCGATATCTACTATCAGGCGGACAAGTATCGCTATAATCACGGCTACAACCCGTGACCATATAAGTGTATTGCGGTAGGCGCCGCCACAACTGAATATCATGCTGTACACCTGTTATCCAAGCCCTGTAGGAGAGCTGTTGCTGGCCGGTGACGGGGATGCGCTTTGCGTCGTTGCGTTCCCATCCGAGAAGAGCCCGGCCCGGTTGAAGACGGAGTGGGAGCGGCAAGATGCGGCCTTCAGCGAGGTCGTCGATCAACTGGATGCGTACTTCAGCGGCGACCTGACCCATTTCGATCTGCCGTTGCGGCCGTCCGGCACTGTTTTCCAGCAACAGGTGTACGGTGCGTTGCAGGCAATTCCGTACGGTGCGACGACGACATACGGGGCAATCGCGCGAAAGATCGGCCGGCCAAGAGCGGTCCGTGCGGTCGGCGCAGCCAACGGGCGCAATCCGATACCGATCATCATTCCTTGCCATCGTGTCATCGGGGCCGACGGCAGCCTCACGGGATTCGGCGGCGGTCTCGAGATCAAGAAGTTTCTGCTCGACTTGGAAAGCGCTCAACGCAATTTGATGCGCCTTTGACCGGTGCACTTATTCGTCATGAGGACGTGTGATTGACCTACTATCTGATCAAAATCGCGGTCACGACAATTTTAGTCGTGTTGATATCTGAAATCGCCAAGCGCAGTTCGCTTGTCGGGGCCATACTGGCGTCGATTCCGGTGGTATCGGTACTGGCGATGATCTGGCTCTACATCGACACTAACAATGTAGCCAAGGTAAGCGCACTTGCATCGAGTGTTTTCTGGCTGGTCATTCCGTCACTGGCCTTGTTTGTGACACTGCCCGTGTTGTTGAAACAGGGCATGAACTTTTACCTCAGTATGGGCATCTCGATTCTTGTGACGATCGTTTGCTACTGGCTCATGGTTACGTTTTTGGATCAGTTTGGGGTTAAGCTGTAGATTGCGCTATCGCGGCGGGGCGCCGCTTGTACGACTCGCGAAAATCAGTACCGGTCTTGTTTTCGAATGGCCCCGGTTGAGGCTATTGATTCCTTTATTGGTTTCGTGCCCGTAATCGCCACGAAGGCGATGAACGACAAGCCGCCGAGGGTGTAGTCGACCGTCTGGGTGACCAGATGGATGGTGAACAGGGCGAGTCCCGCGGCGGAGACGGATATCCCGAGCATGGCAAACGCGGCGAGTCCGCCCGCCTCGTAGGTGCCGAAACTCATGAACGTGGGAATGGGCAGGCTGGCCCCGGCCTCTGATGCCAGAAGCGCGATGATGACTGAACCGGCATCGGCTTCCGCCAGCTCCGGAAAACCGGCTCGCGCAATGGCATAGAAAAGTATGACGATGCTGGTGTATTTGCAGAAACGCACCCCGACGGTGAGCACGAACGTCACGAGAACAGTGCCGCGTCCGAGTGAATCCCTGACGCTCACGGCAAAATCGGATACGAAGGCGTTCAACTTGCCGAGTAACCGCGACTCACCCGGCGAAATCCGTTTCAACGCTTTGGCGGCCAGGGAAAGGCCGGGGTGAAGGATCAGGATCCCGATCGTACAGACCACTACCAGGACGGCTGCCAGCACGATGAGACGCTGCTGAATACCCGCATCCAGGACCGGATAGAGGATCAACCCCAGCACCAGCGGGATGATCACCATCACATCGAACCACACGCTGACGGCAAGCGAGGAAAAACAGGTTTCGAGGGGAACCCGGAGGCCGCGGTTCAGCAATCCGACGTAAAACAACTCGCCGATGCGCGCGGGCAGCATGTCGACCGTCATGTTGCGCACCAGGGTAACCAGCGTCAGCGGCAGGAAGCCGGGAACGGATTCGCTGTGCGCCGCCTTGATCAGCACCCGAAACCTTGCCGTCCGGATGACTACCCCGACCAGGTGAATGCCCAGGAACAACAGATACATCTCGACGGGAACGTCGCCGAGGATCCTCGCCAGGTCGGCGAATCCCACGGGATTCGATTCATCGCCTATCAACCTGAACAGGGCCCACAGGATCAGCACGGAAATTGACGCGGACACGAGAATACGCAGTAACGGATTTTTCATTCAGCCCCCCGACGCACGGATAATCTGCCGCATCGCGGCCAGGCCTTGCCTGAAGGATTTCATGTCCACATCGTTGACGTCCCTGCTGGGGAGCACCGGCAGCAGACAGATAGCGTTGTCCGAAAAAGGCCGCCACAGCGCCAATTCGGTCTGGTCGCGGTAAACACAAAGCTGCGGTTTGTCGTAGGCGCACGCGATGTGCACGATGGACGTATCCGGTGTCACCACGCTGTCCGATGCATGGATCAGCGCCGCTGTATCGCGGATGGTCTCGATATGAATGGCGGGATACACGTTCGAGAAACCGAGCTCCTTTTTGATCTCCAGGGTTTTCGACCTCTGCACCGGTGGGCAGATCAGGATTATTCTGGCGTCCGGGTAGGCCAGGTTGATTTCAGAAATCAGCCGGCACGATGTGGTCTTACTGAACAGCTTGCCGCGCGGATTGCCGACGGGATTGAAAACTATGGTGATCTGGCCGGGGCAATTATAAAGAAAGGACCTGGCCGCTGCCAACTCTTCATCGCGCAGCGGAAGCTCATATTGGTACTTGGCTCCGTCGATGGCGAAGAACTTGAGAAATGCGAGATAACGGTCCCTTTCCGTGCCGCCGGGATCATCCAGTGAATGATCGAACAGCTGGTATTCACTCTTGGCACGGCCGATATTTATCCGGGCGTCCGTGTACTTGAGTAGAATGAAATCCTGCAGTCGCAACCGGTTCTGGTGGAAATAAAACACATCGAAGTGTTCGGCTCGAAGGTGCGCGACGCCCGACACGGTATCGGTCATCGTGTGGATCCTGTCGACGCAGGCATTCTCCCGCACCACCTCGCGATTGTCCGGACCGGCGAGCACGTGCACCTGCCAGTGCGGATACTTGTCCTTGATCGCCCTGAACGCGATGGTGTTGACCAGCATATCGCCAATCAGGTTCTGGCGCTGGTCGAACAGGAACTTGACCGGTCCTCTCAGGTCCACCGTCCGCTTCCGCTTGCGATCGAATAACCGCTTGAGAGCGGACTGCCTGATTGCCCTGATCGCCGACTTGACATCCTGCGCACTCATCGAGCGGGCACAGACCTGATAACGAAGTGCTCACCGCTGCGCGGTGATTGGGACGCGGAACTCAAGACGATGTTTCGATTCCTCTGGCCGGGTCCGTGATCCATTCGCTCCACGAGCCCACGTACAAGCGGGTAATCGGCCAGCCGGCCAGCTCCATGGCGAGGATGTTGTGACATGCGCTCACCCCCGATCCACACATATGGATGACCTCAGCCGCCTCCTTGTCCTCGAACAGCGCCAGGAAGTCCTGCCTGAGCCTTTCCGGGGCCAGAAAATACCCCTGCTCGTCCAGATTGAGGTCGCACGGGCGATTCAAAGCCCCGGGTACGTGCCCCGCTCTGGCATCGATGGGCTCCTGCTCGCCACGAAAACGGGGCGCGGATCGGGCATCGACGATGGGCGCTCCCGTGACACCATCCCGCAGCGCATATTCCACCTGTTCGGTGGTTACCCAGGAATCATTTGCGGGCTCACCGCGGAAATCGCCGGTTGCCGGCTTCGGTTCTTCGGTTGCCACCGCGAATCCGCCGCGTGTCCAGGCCTTCCAACCCCCATCCAGTACAGCCACATTCCGGTGACCGAGCATTCTGAGCATCCACCACAACCGCCCCGCAATCACGCCGCCCACATCGTCGTAAACAACGACCTGGCTGCCCTGATTCACACCGTTTTTGCCAAGCCACCCGATGAATGTATCGATGTCGGGCAGCGGGTGCCGGCCCGTGTCGGGCAGCTTCGGGCTGGATAAATCCCGGTCAAGATCGGCATAGCGGGCGCCGGGAATATGGCCGGATTCGTACTTGTTGCGGCCTTCTTCCGGCGACTTGAGCGAGAAGCGGCAATCGAACACCACCCAGCGTGGATGATCGAGCTTTCCGGCGAGGGTTTTGGTGTCTACGAGCGTACTGAACGGCATCGGTTACTCCTTCGATATACGGCTACCATGGTGTTTATCCCTAAGCTGCGGGCCAGGAGCCTGTCCGAATACCCGGAAAGGCCCCTAGTCGGCATGATAGTTCGTGCGGTAATGACGCTTCGCCGCCATAATTACCCTCGGCCTGTGGTTCCGGTCAGGTAGCTCGCTGCTCGATTTACCAGGCGGTTCGCACGACCCCTCCCCCGCCGGCGACATTCGAGCCGGGGCGAACCCGGGCACAGCCGCTTCAACCGCGCCATCCACGCCCTCTCCTGGACTTGCGAGCACCGGTGAAAACCCTATCCTCGCGCGGCTGAACGGATTTCTCGTAAATGGTCGGTACGAGGAGGCCGTCGAATTGTACGGCGAACTGTACAGCCGGCTCAGCGAGGCCGAATCGAAAATCTTCCGGGACGCCATCCTGCGATATGCAGGCGATCTTGCCTCACAAAATGATCATGAAGCGCGGATTGCCCTGCTGGGCGCATACACGGGCCTGTTCTTCAAGGATCTGCCGGCACTGCGCATGCTCGCCCGCAGCCAGCATGCACTCAAAATGTATCCCGCCGAGGTCGAGACCATCCTGCTCGCACTGAACGAGGGCTATCTGGTGGAGGACATCATCGAGTTGAACGGCAAGCTGGAGTCCGCCGTCGTGGCACAGGACCTGTTGTTCATCAAGCAAGGTGATCCCGAAGGCGCGGTCGAATTCCATCGCTCCCTGGCGCTGTTGCGTCCGTATTTCGTCCCGTTTCAGATCGGACTGGCTCGAGCGCTGGTCAATGCCGGCGGTATCGACGAGGCCTTTTCCCTGCTCGATGCGCTGCCCGATGGTGCGGATTACGCCGGGCAGATCGATCGCCTCAAACAAATGGCAGAGGCAACCCGGCCCCGACAAGCAACCGCGATCCCGCTGATGCGAGCCGGGCGCAGTTTCGTTCTGGAGGCGACGGTCAATGGCAGAGAAACGGTGAGACTGCTTGTCGATACCGGTGCGACGTTGACGATCATTCGGCCTGACGCACTCCGCCGCGCCGGGGTGGGGCCCAGGGAATTCGTAAACCAGACCACGCTCGAGACCGCGGGAGGAAAGATCAACGCGTCAGTATATAGAATCGGCAGCCTCAGGATGGGTGCGGAGTTGGTGCACAATGTCACAATAGGCAGCGTCGAAATACCGGGCCTCGGCGATATTGATGGACTGCTGGGAATGGATGTTCTAGATCGATTCACCTTTGCCATCGACCAGGCGGAACGGGTCATGCTGCTGACACGATAGTCCGTCGCTCGAAATTGCTACAATGATGATATGGAAACGCGATCTATCCCCCTATTTCCTTTAAAGACGGTACTTTTTCCGGGTGGCCCGCTGCCTTTGCGCATTTTCGAGCCGCGATATCTGGACATGGTCGCGTACTGCGTCAAGAACGATTCCGCCTTCGGCGTCTGCCTGATCAATGACGGCAAAGAGGCGGGCGAACTGGCGCTTCCGCATTCGGTCGGCACGATTGCTAGGATCATCGATTGGGACAAACTGCCCGACGGCATGCTCGGTATCGTTGCGTTGGGCGGAGACCGGTTTCGCATCGATTCGACCGAGATCGGGGACAACCAGCTGATTCATGGCAAGGTGACGCTGCTGCCCGAGCCCGATTCCGAATCGCTGCCCGCCGACCTGGAAATTCTGCCCCGGGTCCTGGAACAGATCATCTCCGAGGCGGGTCCGCTGTATGAAGCCTTGCAGCCCAACTACTCCGACACGAACTGGATTGGCTACCGGCTTGCCGAGATCCTGCCCCTCGATCTGCCGGTCAGGCAGCACCTTTTGGAACAGGACGATTCACTGGCTCGCCTGAGGGAGATTCACTCGAGCATTGAAGTCTTCATGGACAAAAACGCCTGAGATCAGTTTTT
>CAMYOI010000360.1 GCA_947259955.1 uncultured Gammaproteobacteria bacterium | reverse complement strand
ATTGCGGACACACACGGAATCCTTTGTTGCGGCGGAGAAACACCGTGACTAGGCTATCCGAACCAGTCGACCCCAGAACCATGGTTGAGCGGCTGGAGTTTGCACATTCAGTCATTTACTACTCTGACAAGAAAAGGCAGATTCGCCAATAGCAATTATTTGTGAATCACTGGACAAATCAACCGCAATCCCCCTATCGTCTATTGTTTCAAGCCTTCTTGTTCTAAAAACTTGCTATCCTGCTTTAGGATAGATGACAGAACCATTCTCCCAGCAAGGGAGAGGAGGATAAAAAAATGGCGGGCACTTACTCCCTTCAACAGTATGTCAGTGACTTGAAAGAGATCACTGCGGAAACCACCGATGAGAAAAATATTATCAGCCGGGTTAGCCCACTGGCCGAGCGTCTAGTAGCTGACAAGTCCTGGCTGCAACAGACATATTATGAAGCCGACGAGGAACAGGGGTTTGGTGTGCATCTGCTGCATGAAGAACCGGACCATACCCTGGCCGTTTTGATTGTTAACTGGTTACCAGGTCGAGGCACGCCCCCCCACGATCATGGAACTTGGGCGGTGGTTGCGGGAGTGGAAGGTACGGAGCGAAATATCCGGTATAAGAGACTGGATGATGGCAATCGGCCAGACTACGCAGAGCTGAAGGTCAAACATGAATTTAACGCCGATGAAGGGGATGTTGTCTCTATAAAAACCGGCGGAATCCATGCGGTGGTCAATGAAACTAATAACATGACCCTGTCGCTACATACCTATGGAAAGCATATTAACTATACCAACCGCTCGCAGTTTGACCTCGAAACCAATGAAAAAAAGGAGTACATCGTTCGGGTAGAATAAGTTTTCTGCACCCCGGTCGTCCAAGGTCCGGATTGAGTATATTTGAGAAGTTCAATCCTCAGATTTCTGGACGAATCCCGACAGATTACTCGTTGTCAAATGGCCGCACGACCTTCATAAATTCTCAGGAATCCAGCGGCAGTTTACCGTCTCTTCGGAGACATTCGATTTTCATGTTGTTACGCTGCATCAATATGGCACCAGACTTTCCTGCAGCAATCTGGCAATCATTCAGCGAGATGGCTCTTCGTTGCCCTGAGCGGAATTTGCAGAGTTAGAATTTGAACTTTAATTCTCGGTGCTTTCGGTCATCTCCGGGTGCGGTCAAGAAGCTACTGCCGGCGATGTCCATGATTCCGCTTTGTTCAAGATCAATTGGATTGAGTAAAGAACGTTATTGTCAATTTACAAGAATGTTTTAGATCCGAGATTGATGTTGATCAAGTGGGCCAAGTAATTGGCGTGATACTTACGAATTGTTCTCTTTAAGGTTCAGTCAGCTAAAAAATGTCGAACAGCGATAACTTGGAATCTCATCTTGTTCGGGAGGGAATTATCCGACGAGCTTTCGTCAAGTATTGTTCTACACTGGCTTCCATACTCGCCCTGCCGCCTTCCGTTGTTCCTGTATTTGCTAAGAAACTAAAACAAGCTACTCGCCCATCGGTAATATGGCTTTCCTTCCAGGAATGCACTGGCTGCACCGAATCACTAACGCGGTCCCACGCTCCGACTATAGAAGAGTTCATTTTTGAGTATCTATCGCTTGACTATCATCACACGCTGCAGGCTGGTTCGGGGGATTCGGCGGAAGAGGCAAGGCAGAGGGCGATAAGCGATTTCCATGGCAGGTTCCTGTTAATTGTCGATGGATCGATTCCAATTGGACAGGGCGGCGTTTATTCGACGTTTGCCGGAAAGACCAATTTGGAAATATTGCAGGAGTGCATCCCAGGAGCTGCCGCCGTTATCGCTGTGGGCAGTTGCGCTTCGTTTGGCGGTCTTCCAGCCGCCAATCCGAATCCAACCGGCGCGAGCGGGGTAGAGACGCTGATGGAAAAGGGATTGATTGAACGAAAGGAGTTAGTCAACCTCCCTGGTTGTCCGCCAATTCCGGTTGCGATTAGCAGTTTATTGGCTCACTTCCTCGTCTTCGGGCGGTTTCCGGCGCTTGATAAACTCAATCGACCGCTTAGCATTTACGGCCATACGGTGCATGAGAGATGCTCTCGTTACCGCTTTTTCGTCGATGAGAAATTCGCTGAGAGTTTCGATGACGAGAATGCTCGGAATGGTTGGTGCTTGTATAAACTGGGGTGTAAAGGCCCGATAACCTACAATGCCTGTGCTGTTCATAAATGGAACGAGGGAACCAGTTTCCCCATAGAAGCAGGACATCCTTGCATTGGTTGTTCCGAACCTGGCTTTTGGGATAGAGGCAGTTTCTACACCAGTTTGGATGACGCCCGTATTTCATTCCAGCGAAGGGACGAGTCAATACAGGCGACCATAGAAAGTGGTCAAGACCTGTACGAAGACAACTGTGCGTTTTGCCACTCCCTTGACCCGGCTGATTTAAAGACGCAAGCTTCCGAAATACCTGAATTGCTTCGCAAGGGCGATAATCGTGCCCATCGTCGCCTCGAGTTCTCTGACGACCAACTTGACATACTTGTCAAGTATCTGAAATCGAAGTAGGGAAGGTGAACTCATGAAAAAGATCTTCCATTGTCTGCTGCTCGTAATAACCGCTGCGTTACTCGTGTCGATTGAAGACGGAACGGTCGTACGCTCTGCAGCTGCCGCAGATAACGAATCCAATAACCAGGAAGAAAACACGTCGAAATCACGCGTGTTTACGGTGCACGATACAAATCGGGATAGAGTTCTTAGTAGAGATGAGTACAGTGAACTCATGGACAAAATCGATCGACGGCAAGCGAAAAAAGGTCCGAAGCGCCGTTCTCCGTTGCCGGCCAGTTTCGACGAGATCGATACTGATGGCGATGATTATATAAGCGAGGATGAGTTGGTCAACGAGCTCAACAAGCGTCTTCGTAAGCACAGGCGCCATCGGTCCCTCGGCTTTTCCAATTAAGTTTCTGCTAGGGCAGCCGCCATAAGCGCCTTTAATCAACAAATTCAGTATCCACCAGGATTCCTCTACCACTTGCACCGTACGTCAAATTATCTGTAACAGAGGGAATGTAGGTGACTCGTCTGTTGTTCAACGCGAGAGTGGATTTCACTACGCCAGACTGAATGTCCGCAGAAGGACGGGAGCGTCGGCTTCACGCCCTGAGTCATTCAGTCAAGGAGTAGTGTCGGGAACGTCTACACCCGCCTTTTGCAGCCCTTCCATGTAGCGCTTTTCACATAACTGTACTATCCGATTGTTATGGTTCTATCAGATAACGTATGCTTTGTATGTCCTATACTCCAAGCGGGGGAGGCCATTTATGGCCGAGTACATGCTGTATTGTTTCGCCCAGTCGGGCAATGCCTATAAAGCGGCGTTGATGCTTAATCTTTGTCACGCCGACTGGGCGCCTCGTTTTGTCGATTATTTTGCCGACGAAACCCGTACTCCAGCGTACCGTCCAATAAACGAGATGGGGGAGGTGCCGGTGTTGGAACACAAGGGCATAAGACTATGCCAGTCTGGCGTAATCTTGGATTATTTGGCGGCTCAGCTTGGGCAGTTTGGCCCTAGCAACGAAGACGGGCGTCGGGAAATACTGAGATGGCTTTTATTCGATAACCATAAGCTGACAAGTTATACCGCGACGTTACGCTTCATGTTGACCTTCGGGAAAACCGGCGAGACCCCAGTGACTGAATTCTTGCGCACACGATCTAACGGTGCGCTTACAGCCTTGAACGAGTGGTTGAACACTAGAAAATTTGCGGTAGCAAATCGCCCAACCATCGCCGATTTCTCAATGTGTGGCTATCTTTTCTGGCCCGATGAGATCGGTGTTAATTGGAATAAGGATTACCCAAATATTGCGCGTTGGCTTAACGATATTGCCGCGCTGCCGGAATGGGTGCATCCTTACGAACTTATGCCGGGCCATCCGCTGCCAGATCAGGTTTGAGATGTTTAGAGGAATCCACATTAAGGCGGTAATCTTAGGCATCGCTGCTGACCTTGCGGCCACAATTGCGGCCATGATGGCTGTCATGACCTCACTTGGTATAGGCGCGGGAGCCGAGGTTCTTTCTGAAGAGGAGTCAAGGCGGCTTATCGAAAGTACTTTTCAGGAACCTAGGTATCTGTTGCTCGGTGGGTTGTTGGGTCTGCTCGGAACTATGATTGGTGGATATGTTGCCGCAAAGTTAGCCGATGCGGCACCGCTGTTAAACGCGGCCTGTGTTGGCCTTTTCGGCGTTGTCTTGGGTATTTTTCTTATCGGCGAATCGCCACTTTGGTTCGGTGTTATCGGGATTCTACTGACATTACCAGCGGCCGTTGCCGGGGGTGTTCTCTGGCGCAATAGAAATCACGCGCGGCCAAACTGACTTTCCGCCAGCTCATGATGAAAGAGGGGCCATCAACCTGCCGATCGCGCTCAACTGATACGATCTTTGAACGATAACGTGCCGAACGACCACTCTGAGTACAAGCAGTCTACCTCGACTGAGGTTTCGAAGCGCCGCTCCTGGCCGGGTCCCGCCTGATGCGGTCCTGCGGAATGT
>CAMYOI010000359.1 GCA_947259955.1 uncultured Gammaproteobacteria bacterium | reverse complement strand
AGCAAGCTGCCACTTGGGCTGAGTATGACTGACTGGAGGTCGAGCAATATTTCACTGGCCCGATTGAAGTTGTTCGTTCAATGTCCGCTTAGAAATCCCCGTCTGGCCGGTTATGGCCGGGTCCTGACGGACACCGAGCCGTGTGACTCACGTATTCAAGCCCAGTTTTCTCGGTCCGCTTTGACGGGGACAACCGCCCTTCGATAACGGTCCGGGACAGAGAATATCAGCGTTTGCTAACAGTCTGAATCCGACCCGTTCCGGGCCTCCAAAGTACAAATGCTTCACCGTCTGCTGGGTGAAGCGCGTATTCAGGATAGACATCGAGACCTGCCGGGTACTCGAAGTAGGACCGTAAAGATCGCCAGCATTGAAGCTCCGGCGGTGATCAAACAGATCCTGGATCATCCACAACGCGGCAATGAGTCGGTTCAACCCAAACCCCATCCAGTGCGAGCGCCACCGCACAACATTTGCCTGGTTCCCTCGTAATCTCAATGTCAGCGCAAGAATGCGATGACCTTTTGGGCATCGTGCGGGCAACTTCGTGCTCGGTCTGGGAGAAACCTTAAAATAACAACCCACTCTTATAGGTCAATGGGTAGAATAGGGGTACATTGATTGGAATCGGGCCCAACTTGAGGATATTTTCGATTCCCCTAACGGCCTGATTCTAGAATTTTCGATCAGATAATCAAGTGCTTTATACTTCTCAAAAACGGGAAGGTGGTCGAATAGCTCGTGCTCAAGCTATAACGGGATTTGATAAGGCGTGACTAGTGACCAGTGTTAAGGAAGTGGCGACTGAAGACCGACATTGACGGGTTGGTCCATTAACCGTTCACCGTCCATCATTCACGTCATCGGTCAGTCGTCACTTGTGGGAACCAAGCGCCATATTTACCATTCATAACGACATGTCGAGAAAGCAGCGCCGATCTGGCAAGCGTAGATCCGGGGACAAGGTCCCAGGGGCAGCGCATCGCGCTGGGGCGCGAGTGGCGAAGGGCCGGGCCGGGGTAACCCGAGGGCGCGGTCCGCATCCGCTCGACAACTGGCTGCTCGGGCTTACCCTGGCCGGAATCGCGCTGACATCCTACCTTACGTTCGTCGCGTGGTTTGGCGAGCATCCGGCGTACTGCGGGGCGGATTCCGAGTGCGGCCTGGTGCAGCAAAGCCGCTGGTCCACTTTGTTGGGCGTGCCGGTTGCGTTCTGGGGCCTTTTGACTTACGCGCTGCTCGCGCGGCTGGTGTGGCGCCTGCGCACCCGCCCGAGCTCCTGGCAGATGGCGTTGACCATTACCAGCGTCGGCGCCGCCGTGAGCTGGTATCTCACCAGCGTCTCAGTATTCGTCATCGAGGCGGTCTGCGCCTACTGCCTCGTCTCTTTCGGAATCGTCAATGCGCTGCTGGTGCTGTTGCTGGTGCGCAGGCCCGCGCACATGCCGGAGCACGAGTGGGCGAAATCGCTGCCGGGCCCGGTTGGCTCAGCCGTCGTGATCGTGTTCGCGTTGTTCTTACACTTCAGCGGCCTCTTCGACCCTGCCGCGGGGCCCGAGAAGCCGTACCTGAAGGCGCTTGCCGTCCACCTGCGCGATTCCGGCGCGCGCTTTTATGGCGCGTACTGGTGCCCGGCCTGCCAGCAGCAGAAAGCCTTGTTCGAGGCCTCCGTCGACCGGTTGCCCTACGTCGAGTGTACGCCGAACGGGCGCAACGGCTTGCTCAACCTTGCCTGCGTCGCTAACGACATAAACGACTATCCGACCTGGATCATCGACGGTCGCCGCTATCCCGGTGTGGTCCCTGTAGTCAAGCTTGCGGCCATGTCGGGCTTCGAGTGGTCCGCCGATGGAGTCCGGAAAGAATGAATGGGGACAGGCCCTGGGACAAGCACCATTTTTCTTGGTGAAGGTTGATGGACGGTGAACGGTTAATGGACCAACCCTTCACCCACATGCCTGGCTCCGGGGCAACAGTGAACATATTAAATAGTTAGGGACTACCGAATCGTGGTATGCGCCCGAATGTCCGGAAAGCGTATTCAACCAGTAGGTTGGACTCGGTGGTTCGAAAGGCCGGAGCTGGCCGGTTACTGTCTGTGCGGCGAAGCAAGATATGTACTCCGCTCTGGTAAATCCCACCGGCAATAAAGGATCCCGATTGTGGACTGTCGAAATTTCAGCGTTTGCACCAGATTTCGATAAGAAGGTACTGGTGCTCGTCGACCCAAAGAAGTCGGCCGCTGATACTAGCGAAGACGCGTCGTGTTCTGGTTAGTATCAGGGTGTAAGATACGACTCCAAAAGGACGAGACCATCACATAGAGGAACAGTCGAGGAGAAATCGTGCATAAAATATGCTTAAGTTTACTTACGACAGCTTTAGTCATCGGACCGAGCGCTTGGGGAGAAAGCATCGCCACACCTGAGCATTATTATCAGGTCATCACGGACACTACATTCGAAACAGAAGAAGGTTATCAACAGGAGTTTGGATATTCAGTATTTGTTCGCTTTGAAGGTGCGAGTGTTTTGTTTGACACCGGTGTTACGCCTAAAGCGCTCGAACAAAACCTAAAGACCGCGGATATTGATCCCAAATCCATTGATGTATTAGTGCTATCACACAACCATTCAGATCACATTGGGGGCATATCCTATATACGAAAAACTAAATCGGATATTGTGGTCTATGCCGCCCCCGGCCAGGAAATCGATGAACATCCGGTAACCCGACTTGAGAATCTTGAACGTATCACGCCCAATCTTTATGCAATACGCACCCATACTGACTCACCCACCAGTGGGATCAACGATGAATTATCGCTGGTAATGAGAACCGATCAGGGTCCTTATTTATTGACTGGATGTTCACACACTGGTGTTGCCAGAATCGTAAAAAAAGCCACCGAAATTATCGGACAGCCGATCTTTCACTACACAGGCGGGGCAAGATTGAAGTTAAGAACATTAGTAGATACGGAGCATGTCGCCAACGAGCTAACTGAAATGAACGTTTCCCAGATCAGTCCTGGTCATTGCAGCGTAGATCACCGGGTGGACAAAGCTCTAAAGGAGTACTTCCATGGACGAGTGTTGATGTCTGTACAGGGTCGAAAAGTTACCCTAACGCCCCCTGACCAAACTTAGCGGAAAGAGCGTCGAAGACAGCCTTCGGGTAATCAGGCGCTTCGAAGTCTAGAGCGGACACCGGCTCCAATCTTGTTCCTATGCAGCAGCTACTTCTCTTGTCAACCCATAACTGCCGGTCGTGGTCAGATAAAGTTACACTTTCTGAACAGCGTTGTTATAAGTGGGTTCCGATTGCTAGGACGCTTCGCGTCAATCGACGTTCCGTTTGTATGCTTCATTCTGTTTGGCCCACACTTGATATAACTCATCAGGCCAAAGGGACTGAAACCAATGGATGATGTCTTCGATATCCTGGTCTTCCAACTGCGAACTAAAGGCGGGCATGACCGTTCCACCATTTCGGATCATTTCCAATAACTGGGCTTTCGGATGGTGCCAAGTATGAGCTGTTCCATTGAGCGGTGGTGGCGGATAGTTACCAGAAGCATCACGTCGATGCCAGTTTGATGCACCAATCCCATCCTCACCGTGACACTGAGCGCAGTTTGCTCGGTACAACTTAGCACCTCTCGCCACACTGTCGGGATCAGTGTCTCGAAATAGTGGGGTTTGCGTGTTCTCATCGCGCCTACCTATTTCATTTAATTCTTGCGCCAGATCTTTCAATGAGTCGAACTCTTGAGCGGCATCGCCAACGGATTCCGCGTTCGAAGAAAATGAGACGATAGCAAGAATCCATAGTATGAATAAGCATACTGTTTTGGGCATACGTTGACGTTTTGTGATCTAAGTTCTTTTCACATACAGCTCATGTGACGCGGCCCCTGGCATTCAAGTATTCGATCACCCCACAGACTTTTTATGTAAGCAACCAAGTCACGCGCCTGATCTACAGAGAGAACCCCGTCCCATATGGGCATGCGCGTGCGAGATCGTGGATTCCCTTTCAAGATGATCCGCATTAGATTATCGTCGCCGTGGTGCCAGGCGCGGGACGACTCGTTAAGAGGCATGGCTGCAATATAATCTGGCCTGCGGATACTCCAAGGTATCGATGGTTCGCCAATCCCTTCCTTGCCATGACAAATCGCGCAGTAGTCCTGGTAGAGGCGCGCGCCGCGTTCAATCAATTCCTGGGTATCTCGTTTTCCAGTCTCAGCTAAACTTTCATTCGTTCCTAATAGTAGGGTCGCGAGTAAGCTAGTGGTCAAAAACCGCAATCTCATTAGATCAAGTTCAGGCATGTGATCTTACATTACATCTGTCGTTTCGGCGGAGAATTCCTCAATAGTACAGCGCTTGCGTTTGACGTGTATCTTGTTTGATACAAAGTACAAAGTTAAGGCACTTATAGTGGCAACCGATAGTCTCCTTCACGCCCTGAGTTCTTCCGTCAAGCTTATTTCGTTGATGAGAGCTGATTTAATAACGGAGAACCCCGACGTTGAAGCGCCTTAAGATAGACAG
>CAMYOI010000358.1 GCA_947259955.1 uncultured Gammaproteobacteria bacterium | reverse complement strand
TAGCGAAATAGATATCTTCTTCGGCGCGCTCCTTTAACTTGAGCTGCTCTGGAAATGTGGACATGTGATCTCCTAATTATCCGGAATGAATATGAAGTTGCCGGTTTCCTTGACGTGAATCTCGAGCCGTGCCCATCGTCAAGGCTGATAATACAGTTCAATAAGATTAACATCGAACGCGCAGGATTGTGTGACCGGTGTCGAAACCGTTGCGGACACCCGCAGTAAGATGGCTGCGCCGCAGTATCCAGGTCTCCAATCGAGCCACCGTTACCGATCTCGATCTGATAATGGTACGCCCGCACTTTGCCGGTTACGGTCATTTCTCAATATGATTGTCGACAAGCGATCAGGTTCTCACGCTATCCTTCGCCCTTGATCAGCAGTTGGTCAATCTCTTTACTATTCGCAGCATTCTTGAGCGTTTTGAACTCACCGTCGTCCAGCATAGCGCGTACAGAATTCCAGATTAAACCATGTGTAAGGCGAGCTATCGCGGAACCCACCGAAATTCTGCGTACACCAATGGACGAGAATTGATCAACTGATATTTGGGACAATGCACCAATGGCAAGAGCATTGACAGGCTTGGTTACCGACGCCACTATGCGCTCGAGAGCTGAAACGCCAGGGAGCGATGGAACGTATAACAAATCGGCGCCCGCTTGTTCGAAAGCCTGGATCCGCCGAATAGCCTCGGCCGTATCGTAAGTCCCATTCATCACGCCATCGGCACGCGCGCACAAGACGAAGGGTTCGCTAAGTGAACGTGCAGCATCCACCGAGGCCCGAATGCGATCCACCGCCAAGTCGAAATCGTAAAATGGATTGCCCTTTAACATTTGGGTATCTTCGATTGAACACCCTGAAAGACCGACTTCACGCGCCAAGCGAACCGTTTCGGCAACCTCGTCTGGATCATCCCCAAATCCGTTTTCAAAATCACCGCTAACTGGTAACTGTGTAGCAGAAACGATCGCTTCGGCATGAACGAGTGCCTCATCCCGGCTGACGCCACCCATGTCCGGTCGACCTAAAGTGAAAGCAAAACCAGCGCTGGTTGTGGCCAGTGCCTTAGCGCCAAGTGCGGCCATCATGCGCGCTGTGCCTTGATCCCATGGATTGGGGATCACGAAACAACCCGTTTTATGAAGCTCCTGAAAGCGTTTGTGTCGTTCGCTTAGTGTAACCATATATGTAATTAGTAATTAGTGTAACCAATATATGTAATTAGTAACCTAGTGAAAGTTTGATGTCCAAAACAAGGGAACACGGTAACCTAGTCCGGGCAAAACAACCAGAGTGAAGAAGTATCCAAGACGCGGCGGTGGCGGCGGTGGGTACCCGGGTCGCGACGCTGCCGAGAGGCTGCACTACAATGGTGATCGACGATGTGACCTACCACCATTGCCCGTCATTTGAGTTTCAAGGACGAATGCGTACTATCCTTTTTCAGTCAATCGGACATGGAATCCCGTCGTGCGAGAAAGAAGTAGAGAGCAACGTCATGCCCGGCGCAATCGTATACGTCTATTTCCTGTTCAAACTCGGCTATCACGTTGATAAGAGCCTGTGAGCAATCCCCGCGTTTCGTCAATAGGCGGAGCCGGTCACGGAGCGGCTCGTAATAGTTGGACCAAGCTTTACTCCCGGACAACACCGGATCAAGAGGAGTGAAGCCAGCGCCAGTCAATTCATCCACTACGTCGGCTGCTGTTGTGATGTCCGGGTACTCTTTAGACCAAAATTCGCATGCCTTGTCTGAGCGTGCTGCAGGTTCGCTTTGCCAGACGATATCACTGAAAACGAGCCAACCATCCGGTTTCAGCAGTGGTCGCCAGTTGGCAAACGCATTGGCTCTGCCAATACTGTAGATTGCCGACTCCGACCAAATTAGATCAAACCCACCTATTACACCGTCCAGTGGCGGAGGATCTGCCATGTCGCCAACTACAGCGCTTATTCGACCTCCAAGTCCACGAGCGCTGGCCGCAGTTTCAGCGCGTGCAATAAACGGTGCATGGGAGTCCAGCGCAAGCACACGCGGTTCTGTCAGATATCGTGCTAACACCAACGCAGAGGCCCCGACTCCACAGCCGAAATCGGCAACGCGCGACGCTGAGGGCAAGTCTGAGCGCAAACGCTCCGCCAGATTCCTGGTGGTCGCCGAATCGCCGGGACCGAGATGGTTCAAATGGTCGAAAACGATCGTATATGAACTCATGATTTCGTTTTCTTGGTCCATGATAATTATTGTAAATCCGTATCAGATGCACTTTTGGAGGGGTTGCTAGCACAAGATACAATTGGGCTTGATTTCACACAAAAGGAGTGTGTCCGCTTACGGTTTCGGCTTCTGCGCGGGAAACGAACACGCCCCTGCCCGTCTCAACCTCAATGGCACGTGCCCACTGTTCTGCCATAGCACGTGTTTCAAATGTTTTGGTCTGTAGGGGTTGGCTCATTTTTCGTACCTGGGCCTGCCATTGATAAGGGCCGCGTATTCTGAAGGTCGACGGGTTCGCGCCTTTGAAGGCTTCTCGGGACAGGCCGCGCGCCGACTGACCTACCTGGATAACGCAGAGAGTTTGCATGATTTGTCGAACCTACGGAGCAATAGGTTGGAGTTGCTGTCCGGCGATCGGGCAGGGCAGTACAGCATCCGGATCAATCGGCAGTGGCGGATTTGTTTTCGCTGGGAAGAAGATGGCCCCTTCGATGTTGAAATTGTGGATTATCACTGAACGAGGTTTAGGTAATGAGCTTTAAGAATGGCATGCGGCCGGTGCATCCCGGTGAGGTCTTGCGCGACGAACTCGATGAGCTTGGAATGTCGGCCAACGCGTTCGCCGAAGCATTGGATGTTCCCGCCAACCGCATTTCAGCTATTTTGAAGGGACAGCGTGGAGTCACCGCGGATACGGCTCTGAGATTGTCGCGTTACCTCGGCACGACGCCGCAAGTGTGGCTGAATCTGCAGAAGGCCTTCGAGCTGCGGGTGGCTGAGTTGGAGTCCGGCAAGGACATCGCTAAACGCATCAAACCACGAAATGCAGCGGCTTAATGTCTTATGCCTCCAACCTGTTAATCTTGACTCTTCGAATAGTTTCGCGTTGAAGACGGTCTGTGCTCCCAAGACTGCTACCTAACTGCATCACACGTGTTGAGTATCGGATTTGAAAAAATCCGGGCACCTAACAGAAATTTATCAACGGTAGATGGCACTACGGTGTCCAACCGCCAGTACTAAGAAAACGACGCGACAACGCCATACTCCGCGTAGCTGTGACGTAAGGGACGACTGAAACGTCGCAGGTCTTCGTTGGCCATTATTCGTTCCCGAAAAAAGCGATTTATGCATTGCACAATCGTTGCAAGAAAAACCCCGACACTATTTGAAAGGATTTACTGTGGTCTTCACGTGACACAGCGTGTCTCATCGTGCTTCCGAAATGATCAAAGCATTTTTCAGGAGACACGACTTGACGACCGAGCATGCACCGGAAAGTGGAAAATATTACACCGATAAAGAGGTCGCCGGCTTGCTGGGCATCTCACTGGGTCGGTTGCGGAATAAACTCAGTGCCGGTCAGCCACTGCCGCCGCGCATTCAACCCCCCGGCTGCCGCAACCGGCTCTGGTGCTGCGAAGCCGTCCATGACTGGCTGGCGCAGTTCACTGTGGCGGGGACCGGGCCCGCGCAGAGTCAACCCGTCAAACTCCGCGGTCGACCGACCAAACAGGCGGGGAGGGCGCATCGGGCGTGAGCATTGCGACCATGAACTGGGCCTGGCACCAGACGCTCAAGCCGGTGCCGAAGCTGGTGCTGATGGCGTTGGCCGATGCGGCGGATGACATCGGGGTCTGTTGGCCCAGCGTGACGACGGTGGCGGCGAAGTGCAACGTGTCCACGCGGACCGTGCGTCGGGTCATGCGAACGCTCGCTGCCCAGGGTCTACTGGTGTCCGAGCAATGCTATCGAAAGGACGGATCGCGGTCCTCGAATCGCTATCGCCTGCTGCTTTCGGGGGGTGACAAATTGTCACCGGCCCCTGTCACTACCGACAGTCCCCCCGGACACCCGTGTCATACCAAGAACCACCAGAGGAACCCAAACAGAATCACCACAACCACAGGGGTCCAGCACTGAACCGGACGTTCCCACCGCTGCGGAGCGGGGTGGTGGGAATCTGTTCACTCTGGAATATCCCAAAGGCCCAGTGGTTGCTGAACGAGAACAGGCCCGCCAGTATCTTGAAGACCTTCCAGGCGATTTGGCCCAGCAACTCCTCGATGAACTGGCGGCGCACCTGGCCGCCGGTACTATTCAGGTATCTCCGTTAGCCTATCTTCGCGGCCTGGTCAAACGTGCGCGGGCAGGGGAGTTTGCGCCCGAAGCCGGTTTGCAGGTCGCGGAAAACCGCAGATGCCGGGCGCATGCCGAAGCGGCAAAGCGCCGCGCCGAGGCGGTCGGTCCATCGGCTACGTAAAGCGATGGTCCGAAAGGTTCCAGCATTGATACAGGTCAGTCGCTTAATGTCGCGATACGTTGTGGCCAGCCGTTGG
>CAMYOI010000357.1 GCA_947259955.1 uncultured Gammaproteobacteria bacterium | reverse complement strand
AAGCCATAGTGCCACGATGTCGATCATCGCCAGATCCATTCGGTGCAGGCCAAAGAACAACCATGACCAGGCCGCGTTGAGAATCAGCTGCAGAAAATATAGTGTCAGCGCCGGACCCGCGCCCGCCAGACCAGCCTCGCGCCAGACCAGCCACCCGGCAACCGCGATCATTATATATAGGATTGTCCAGGCCACTGGAAACAGCCAGTTCGGCGGGGTCCATAACGGCTTGGCCAGCGCCTCGTACCACGCCCCCGGTTTGAACATCGCGCCCGTGCTTGCCACGGCGACGACGAGGAGCACGAATCCGGCGAGACCCAAGATCGATGCGAAAGCGGTCAGTTCTCGTGAAGTTTCATCCATCATATTTGCTCAGTATAAGCAGGCAGTGTATCTCAAGGCTGCGGGCGTGCTTGCGAAATTATACATATGATCATTATACGCACCGTCGTTGCCGGAACTGCCGACGGGCCCGACACGATCGATCGTACGACTTTGCCGCGTGATGTTCGAGGTATGCGCCAAACGAACCCCGGCGCTCGACGCGCCGGCACGCGAACACGCAGCGACCTTCTCAGACCTCGATGCGGTCTCAAACAGGATTGCAAAAGGCCCGACTGAATGGATCGGTAAGCTGCATATCCATGAACTGAAAGCGACGTCAGGACCCGGGCATCACAGTCGGATTGGACGCAGGCGCGAGGCTATCGAGTTCTCCGGGGTAACGGGGTTGTCTGCGGAACGGCATCAATAACAAGCGGTCGATTCTCGAATCCGCGGGATCGCGAAAATACTCCAAACCGAGCTGGATTGCGGCGTGATCCCTGAAAGGCTTGTTGGTTGCGGTCCCGAACAGGTAGTCATACAAAGGAAAAGCGACGCAAAAATTGCTGTCGGTGAAGCGCCGGTCGCTGCAGTGATGCAGCCGGTGAAAATCCGGCGTGACAATGAAGTGACGAAGGTTGCGATCCATCGGCTCGGGAATCCTGATGTTGCTGTGCGCAAAGATAGTGATGGTCTGTCGCAGCAGCTGGTAGGCCACCATCACGATCGCGGGAAACCCGAGCAGGACGACGATGGCAACCGTGAGGGGAGCCACGATCAAAAGTTCCAACGGGTGGGCCCTGAAGGTGGTTGTGAAGTCGACGTTGGTATCACTGTGGTGCACCATGTGTATACGCCACAACCAGGGCACCGTGTGCAATGCGCGATGGAAAAAATATGTAATCAATTCAAACGTGAGAATAGCCAACAACAGACATGGCCAAAAGCTCAGATCATATGCACCAATCAAACCGATATTTTTGCCCTCGGTCCACCAGGCAACGCAGACGGCAGCGAACCCGGCAACCCATCCGACGTTTATCTGGTCCAGAATCCACAGACCGAGGTTGTTCGCCCATCGATACCCGAGTGGCTTCGGTTCAGCCCTTCTCGGGAATGCCGACTCCGCCAGGACCGCAACCACAAGGATCCCGAACAACGCCACGATCAGAACCAGATCGTCGTTGTTTTCCAGGAATGCCTGCACGGGAATGTTCCGCGGTTGATCCGGCCTGGATTAAAACCCGTTATCGCGAAAGGCTGAGAACAGCGCTTACGCGAAGAAATACCAGTGGACTAGTGAGATGGATTCAGGTTCGAGTTGGCACTTGTTTCGCCTTCCACAGACGAAATGCAATTACGGCAGCCAGGGCAGCAAAACCAAGCAGCGACAGCATGGTTTCTCCGCGCGTGAAGTCTGTATACCTGATCATGCTCAGTCCCACCCCGTGCAGGCCGATGATGAAAAAGTCTGGGTTTTCCGCCGCCCGAGCCGCCACGGACGTAAGCAGGGATATTAACCCGATGATTGAACCCGTCGTCATTTTCATTATGTGCCTCCCTACTATAATCCTTACATTGGACAATAAAGTATAAGGCAGTCGGGTACGGAACTTCAACCGTGTGCTCGCAGCGCCCGGTTAGTTATATTGACGGAGGACTGTTCGGCACCCGGTGGGCTCTCAGACTTATCGTAGACGCATACGCGTTCCAGAGGGATCGTAAGCCGGGCCCCGCAGAACCCTTGCTTTGAACTGTTCGCGGGCGATATCGACTTCAACCACGGCATCTTCACCCTCCGGAATCGCTTCCGCCGTCAACGTCGCAATGGCAACCGGGGCACCGATTCGGTAGCCGTAAGCGGCCGAAGTCGTTTTGCCAACGGCCTCGCCATTCCGATAAACCGGTTCGTTACCCAGCGGCACCGCATTCACATCATCGAACAAAAGCGTGACTATCGTGGCTGGCGCGCGCCGGTCGCGGAGCACGGCCAAAGCGTCACGGCCAATAAAATTCTTGCTCCAGTCGATTGCGAAATCCAGGCCGGCCTCCAACGGATTGACGTCGCTGTCGATATCATGACCGAAAGCGAGAAATCGCTTTTCCACGCGCATCGATGTCTGTGCGTATAGGCCTGACGGGCGGGCGCCGGCAGCATACATTCCTTCATAGATTCGAGGTGCGTCCCGTGCGTCACAGGTGATTTCCCAACCTGCTTCGCCCACGTAGGACAGCCGGACACCGCGCACCGGCCGGCCGGCAAGGCATGCAACGCCGTGGTGGAAATACCTGAGGTCATTCAATTCGGGGGCGCCGATCTCGACGGCAATCCGCGCCGCATCGGGCCCCATGAGTGCGAGCACCGCAAGGTCTTCGGTTTCGTCTTTCAGGCTCACCCGATCCCCGTGTTGCAGGTGTCTTCGTAACCAGCTCATATCCCGTTTGATTGCCGCAGTACCGACATATAAACGGTAGGCTTCGTCGCTCAACCTGATCACCGTCAAATCGCTTTCGAACCCTCCCCGCTCATTCAGCATCGACGTATAGATGACGCGACCAGCGGGCCGGGTCATATCATTGGCACACAGGCGATTCAGGAAACGCTCCGCATCCGGCCCCGCCACCAGGATCTTGCCGAACGTGGATTGATCGAATACGGCCGCATGACGCTGCGCCCAGCCGACCTCTACCTTCACCTGGTCGAACCAACCGGGCCGGCCAAAGGTGAGCGCAGACTGCTCGGCTTTGTTGAAATACAGCGGACGTTCCCATCCGTAGTACTGACCAAACGCCGCGTTTTCCGCCGACCACTTGCCGTGCAGCGGCGTCGTTCTGAGACCCCGCGCCGAGCTCGACTGCAGGCCCGGAAAGTTTATGGCGTAATGCTGACCAAGAATTTCGGGAACGCGCCCGCTCAACGCCTGAACTGAATTAAAGCAAGCCGGGAAGCGCTTGGGATCGGCCTCTTGCAGATCGGTCGGCGTATGACCTTGGACTATACAATGCGCCAATGCCATGCCTGCTCCACCACCGGTGGCGATTCCAACCGAATTCATGCCGCAGCCGAGGAAAAAACCGCGGGTTTCCGCAGATTCGCCGAGCATGAATGAACCGTCCGGGCTGAAACTTTCCGGACCGTTGAGCAGCATTCTGACTCCCACCGACTGCAGAACGGGCAGCCTGTGCATCGCGTTCATCATCATCGGCTCGAAGTGATCCCAGTCTTCCGGCAGCAATTGAAAAGAGAAGTCCTCACCCAGCAGGTCCGGATCGATTGATTTGCCCCGGGGTTCGAAACACCCCACGAGCAGCCCCCCCGAATCGTCCCGGATATAAAGATGTGCATCATGATCCGACAGTGTAGGCAGATTTCCCTGGATATCCGGGACCGCACCGGTGAGCAGGTAGAAGTGTTCGCAGGGCCATACCGGAACGTCGACACCCGCCATCGCCGCGGTTCGACGTGACCAGAGACCGGTACACAGTGCGATTGCGTCGCAACGCACGGTGCCTTTATCCGTTTCCACGGCCGCGACTCTGCCGTCTCGGGTCGCGACCCCGGTAACCGGTGTGCCCTCTAATATCTTCGCGCCTCTCGATCGGGCACCCCTGGCCAGCGCGGCGCATAAATCCGATGGACTCACCCGGCCGTCATCCGGCGACCACACCGCTCCTATCACAACCGTACAGATGCGCCAACGCTTCCTGGCGTTTGATATGCGTAAGCCTATCCTCATTGGTCGCTATGGACAGCGAACCCTGGTTTATCCAGCCGGTAGCCTGGCCGGTTTCCCGCTCGAGTTCGGTGTACAGCGATATCGAGTAACGTATCAACTCGGTCAAATTCCGCGTTCCGCGCAGCGCGCGCACCTGCGCGGCGGAATGCCATGTCGTGCCGGAGGTGAGTTGATTTCGTTCGAGCAGGATCGCATCTTGGACGCCTTGTTTGGCGAGATGATATAGAGTGGAGCAACCCATAATCCCGCCGCCGATCACCACGACGGAGGCGTGCTTCGGCAGGGACATTTCCCCTGTCATCGTTGATGGACCTCAGGAACACAGCTTCGAATTGTCATATCGTATCAAGGATCAGCCACGACAGCGGCAAGGTACCGTTCACAGAACATCTCGATTGCCAGTTGAGTTCGCGGTTGGGCTGCATCGCGGCAGAGGCAGCGGGCAGCCCGGCTGATTCGAGAATCAATCCGTATCGACAAGGTGTGGGAACGGAGGAACGCCTCAATTAAAATACTCTCTAATAACCGGTCTCATGAGGGTGATCATACTGATGTGGAAACGATTTCTTGTTCGTATCTTTGCGCTGTTGTCCGTCACCGTACTAGCCTCCTGCGGCGGAGGCAGCGGCGGCTCGAGCAGCGGCAGCCAGGAAGCAACCACAACCACCTCGGAAACCGTCCTTTCGGCGGTTTTTCTCGACGCATTCAGGGATTTCTCGTGCACATCCGGCTGGACCACTCGCAGGGGTGGACTGGGCCGGGCGCCCTACGCCGGAAGCGGGTCGTGCTCTGCCCCATTTACCGGTGAGACCGGGACCTACAATGTACGGTTGAAAGCGCAACTCGAGTTCGACGGCTCCTCACCGTACCGGGTATCGCTAAACGGCAATTCGATCAAATCCGGCAATTACCCGTTTTCCCAGGGCAAACTGATCTGTGATTGCCCAGACCACGAGAAGAACTGCCCCGACAAGGTCATCGACATCAACGCCGGCACCCACCAGGTCACAAAAGGTGACATCATAGAATTCTGGGGAGATGATGTTTATCCCTGCGGTGACGATTCCCATGGCTCGTATGCCATCTGGCGCGGGATGAGCTTTACCCCCTGACGCCAAAGTCCCATTAAGAACGGTAGATTTCCTGCACGCTGTCCAGAAACCAGGGGGGCTTTTCCAATATGACGTAGAGCAGCACGAGCGCTAAGACCGGGAAGAAAGGAATAATGGCATCCACCATCCCCAAAAAGATCACGGCAAGTAGAAATCGTATTTTCGTTTTCACAGCGTCTCTCCTCCGTGGTCCCGCTTGCTCCCGTGATCAGACACATGTTCCTCGGGGTTTCGGTTTCCCGGGCCAAGTGCTCGGCCACCGCCGCGTAGTCGTCCAGGAAGGCCATGATTTTGGATCGTGGAACGACCAAGATCAGATGCAAAGGCAGAAAATTCAGCAACACGGGCATCGTTGCGCTCGAATGCACAACCACGGAACCGGTTTCGGCTATGCCGTATTCCGCCCAGCCCACGGCAACGGTATCGTTCCGTTCGACATCCACGTCTGTGTCAAAGTCGGTCCAGTCGGCGTTGAGTAGCTCACGGCAAGGTTGAACTTTGATAGCGGCTGGCAATCCGTGCTGCTCCAGATACCGCCTTACCGCACCGGGTAAATCGTGGATGCCTTCGAGCTGTACGCACGTCGTACCAACCACCCGATCGTTTTCGAAACGACGTGTGAACGCTTCAACCAAATCGTCTGCAAGCAACGGGGGTCTGGCATCCTCGGTATCGGACAATAGATCCGCGGCTTCTCTTCGAATGCGCTCTTCATCCTTGTCGCCGCCGTACCCGGACATTCGAATGGCATCGAATATGATGGCGCGTTGATTTGAATTGGAATCCATGGTCACGACAAATCAGTTCTGATATGGCGGGCGTCCATCGCGCAATTTTTTGTACTGTCCAAGAAATGTCGATTTTTCCGGTGCGGGCAAATCACGATTGGCGGTCCAGCCGCCCGAGAGCGGCATTGACGAGATCCACCCGCTGCGACCGAACATCCTCATGCCCAGGACACCGACGGATGCAAACAACTGAAACAGTCGCGGACGTTTCGCCAGCATCACGAACCCGGCCACCGCGAATCGATTAACCGGCGGCTCGTACTTCTTTTCCCAGGAGCTGGCGCGCAGTGCTCTCAACAGCTTCGGCAGCGGGATTTGAACCGGGCAGACTTCCTGGCATCTGCCGTTCAGGGTGCACGCGTGGGCCAGTTTCCTTGCGCGTTCCAGCCCGTCCAGGTTGGGGGTCAACACGGAACCCATGGGGCCCGGGTAAACCCCGCCATAGGCGTGCCCGCCAATATGCTTGTATACCACGCAGTGGTTCAAACAGGCTCCGCAGCGAATGCAACGAAGCATTTCCGACATGCCTTGGGAGAGCATACGGGTACGGCCATTGTCGACCAGTACGATGTGAAACTCTCCCGGCCCGTCCAAATCATTCTGACGCTTTGGGCCGGCATGAAATGTCGTGTACTGGGTTATTTCCCCGCCCGTGGCGGAACGCACGAGCAACCGCAACAGCGGCATCGCGTGGGCCATGGACGGCACGAGTTTTTCTATGCCCGCGGTCACGATGTGAACATCCGGCGGGGTCGTGGTCAGCTCGGCGTTTCCCTCGTTGGTTACGGTACAGACCGAGCCGCTGTCGGCCAGAAGGAAGTTCGCTCCTGTAATACCGATATCCGCAGTCAGAAATTTGGGGCGGAGTTCCCTCCTTGCGCTGTCAACCAGTTCCGTAATTTCTTCGGAATCGGTGGGGTTCTGGTGATGTTTTCGAAACAGCCGGACGACATCCTCGCGGGTTCGGTGCATGGACGGCCAGACGATATGAGACGGCGGATCACCGGCAAGCTGGATGATGTGTTCGGCCAGATCGGTTTCGACGCGATCGAATTCCGCGTCGTCCAGGGCGTCCGCGAGGCCAATCTCCTCTCCGAGCATGGATTTCGCCCGTGTCACTCTTCGGCCTTTTTGCCTGCTGCAGATATCAATCACGATGGAACGCGCCTGCTCAGCGTCGCTGGCCCAGTGTACGACCGTGCCGTTTGACGTCGCATTGCGTTCGAACTCGGTCAGGTAATAGCCGAGGTTTTCGATGACATGATCCTTGATCCGCTTACCCTGGGTTCGTGCGTGATCGAAGTTCGGGAAATTCCTGATTGCTTCCGCGCGCTTGCTTTCGGCCCGATCGGTCGTGCGGCGAATGGCGATCTTCAACTGAGGATTGGCAAGCGCCCTCGCAACATTCTCCTGGAATTTCTCCGGATGGGTCTGCATTCAGGCGTCCTGGCTTTTGAGCACGTCTTCCGCCATTCCCGCGAGCACTTCGGCGGTATGCATTGCAGTCACCCGGGTATGATTGTCACGGTTGAGTTTACCGGCCATGTTCATCAGGCAGCCCATATCGCCGCCAAGCAGCAGCCGCGCTTTGGTAGCCAGCACATCGTCCGCCTTTTCGCCGACGATCGCATTGGATATGTCCGAGTATTTAACACAGAACGTGCCTCCGAAGCCGCAGCATTCCGTGCTGCGGACCATCGGATTTAAGGTCAACCCCTCCACAGCGGCAAGCAGTTTTCTCGGCTGTTCGTAAACGCCCATCTCCCTCAGCCCAGAGCAGCTGTCGTGATAGGTATAGGTCGCGTCAAGTCTCACCCCCTCCGGCTTCCAGGCACAGACATCGACCAGGAAAGACAACAGTTCATAAGTCTTTGCCGCCAGCTTTTGTGCACGGTCAATCCACTCCGGTCGACCATCGAAGAGCTCCACGAAATGCGTCTTGATCATCCCCCCGCATGAGCCGGAGGGGACTACGACATAGTCGAAGTCCTCGAACACCTCGATGATGCGGCATGCAATTTGCCGGGTCCCCTCATCATCCCCGGAATTGAATGCCGGTTGTCCGCAGCAGGATTGCATTTGCGGAACCTCCACGTCGCAACCCGATTGTTCCAGCAACCGCAGCGCGGCGAAACCAACTCGAGGCCGCATGGTGTTCACCAGGCAGGTGACGAACAATCCGACGCGTCGAGTTTCCCGTGTTCCTGAGTTGGGTACCATACCGTGTTGTTCCATCGTGATTGCCCGGGCACCGTTTTATCACATCGGGAGTGGGTGCGTCTTGTACAGGGTAGTTCGAAGGTAAATCGGAAACAGCGGACCTCCCAGGTCCACTGCCAGATGCGATAACCGCGGCGGGGGCGCGGCTCCTACACAGAAAAGAGCTGGGGCCGCGGAACTGCTACAGCGGCACGATGCGAATCTCGCGCCGATTCCATTCGGCGGAGGCGCACAAACCCCGGACGAGCTATTCGCCGGGTGAATCCATGCTGGAAACGGTGTTTACCGCATTGAATAACGGTGCGAACGACTGCGGATCCATCATCCACTGCAGCCTTGGTGTATACCAGTTCGGATTCATCCATGCGTAAAGCGGCTGATAGAAGACGGGATTCGCGAACGCGGTCATCCACTTCGTGTAATAGTTCGGATCCATGAACTGGTACATGGGGGCCCAAGCCTGGGGATTCATCGGCGCCATCATCCAGCGCATGTACATCCCGGGATCCATGAACCGGTACATCACCCGCATCATTTTCTCGTAGTCGCTCATCCCACGAACCCAGGTATCCCACATTACCGGCTCCGTTGCGCACAGCATCATGGTGCGCATGGTATGCGGATCGTTGACGATGGTCATGAGCTTCGCGAACTTGACCGGATCCGACATCATGTCGGCCATGACTTCCATATCGGTGAAAGCCTTCAGGTAAGACTGGATCTCATCGAATCGGCCTTCCGGTACATTCTGGCACTGGGCATAGTACCCTTTGGCCTTTTCGAACTTGTGCTCCATCTGGTACTGGCGCTCGTTTTTCTTCGACTCGGCAACGGTTTCCGATGCGGCTTCGGTTTTTGCCTCGACCGCGGACTCAGAGGCTGCCTGTGATTCCGTCGCCGCGGCCGGATATCCGAACGCAGCGGCGACTACCAGGCAGAACGCCTGGGTGCAATATTTCATTGATTTCATCAACGCCGTCTCTCCGGAGTTACTGCGTTTCAGATTGGTCCTGCTGATCGGTTTGGGGTTGCTGATAATTTTGGTTCTGCTGTCCGGACTGCATCCAGGCATTTGGATCGAAGAAGTTGGGTACGGACATATCGCTTCCGCTTCCGGTAACCGCCGAGAAATCGTAGGCAGCCGGGTTCATCCATTGCATGTAGGTTGCCGGATTCATGAACATCGCATAACTGGCCGGATTCATCCACTGCGTGTAGGTGCCGGGATTCATGAATGACATGTAGGCCATTGGATTCATCCACTGGGCGTAGGTCATCGGATTCATCCAGGGACCATACGCGGCCGGGTTCATCCAGCTCATCCAGTTGTTCGGATTGGCAAACTGCATATAAAAATTAGGGGACATGAACTGCCCGTAGGTGGCGGGGTTCATCATTGCCGCATAGGTGGAAGGATTCATGAACATGGTCCAACCACCCGGGGTGGCGAGATTGAACTGCGGGCCGCCCATGGGCTGTCCGCCGGACATCGGCATCCAGGAATTTGACCCCATAGGATTTGCCGTACCCGCCGGATCGCCCGTTGCGGGTGCGGTGGCGGTCATCCAGGTCAAGGGATTGAAAAAGTTCGGTACCGTTGACTGGGATTGCCCGTAAGCGGGTGTCTGGGTCTGCCCGTAAGTGGGTGTCTGGGTCTGCCCGTAAGTGGGAACTGTAATCAGTCCCGTCGCCAGTATCAGCGCTGCTAACGTGTTGAAGAATAACCCGGTTGGGATAGGCGCAAAGCCGATCAGATATCCACTCCCTGGCGGGTCGACGGAAAGGTATTTTGTGTTGTTAATTAATAATATACTGATGTAACTAATATTTTCTATCCCCCGTTGGCGAACAACCGCGGACAACCTAGTGCACCCCAATGGACCCTCGACGTCGTTGCTGCCCTCGGACAGGGTTAGCGATCGACCCCTGCGAGGCATCGTCATGATGGTCAGCGGCATCGGCGCATTCGCCACAATGGATGCGCTCATCAAGTGGCTGACCGGTGACTATCCGGTCGCTCAGGTCGTGGCGCTTCGAAGCTGGTTCGGACTGCCACTCCTAGCCCTCATCGTCCATTTCGAGGGCGGGATGAGGGCTCTAGCAACCAGGCGCCCGCTGGCCCATCTCGGACGCTACGCCCTTGTCCTGGGACTCAGTTTCAGTTTTTTCTGGGCCCTGTCGCAGATGAAGCTGGTCGATGCGGTGGCGATCAGCTTCGCTGCACCGATTCTGATTACCACGCTATCCGTACCGCTTCTTGGGGAATCCGTTGGACACCGCCGCTGGGCGGCGATCTGTGTCGGATTCATCGGCGTGCTGATCATGCTGCGCCCCGGCGTGGGCGTGTTCCAATGGGCAGCTTTGGTGGTATTGGGTAGCGCCGTTTTCTACTCCCTGCTGATGATCACGACGCGCGCCCTCAAGTCCACGGAGAGCACCGCCTCGCTGATCCTGTACCCGCAGCTCGGTATGTCACTGACCGGCATACTCATTGCGCCGTTTTTCTGGACATCCCCGACGCTCGTCGATCTCGGGCTGTTCGCACTTGCCGGCGGACTCGGCAGCGTGGGCATCTTTTGCCTGACGCAGGCATTCAGGCTGGCGCCGGCTGCC
>CAMYOI010000356.1 GCA_947259955.1 uncultured Gammaproteobacteria bacterium | reverse complement strand
ACGAGCGCAGGATCGGGTTCTTGGACTCAGTCGAAGTCTTCAGCAAATCCGCCTTGCTGCTTAGCAGGTCCGGCGTTTGCGACAACAGCAGCGATTGTCCCGATGTGGATGGAAACGGCGAACTGCCCAAGCTGGACAACGGCTGGAAAGTACGGCTCAACCATTGCGGCGACGCGGCCATCTCCGTCGGCACGGATTGCGGTGAAAAAGGGCTGTCCCGGCCGCTGATCATCAACAACACCGTATTCTTGACAACCTACCTGCCTCCCGCCGCCAGCGGTGGTTTGTGCGAACTGGCGCAGGGAAAGGGCTTGTTTTACGCCATGCAGCTGCAGAATGCGACGGCGGTATTCGATTTCAACCTCAGCAACAACACCGACGATGTCGTGCTCGATCGATTCGTTGAACTGGCCAGCCCGGGAATCCCCCCGGCGCCGGTGGCCCTGTCGGCGGGTACGATATTGCGGCCCGACCTGGTGGTCCAGGACGTGCCTCCACCCTCGAACGGGCCGACATTCTGGTACGAGACGTACTTGAGATGACCAATAAACGAGTATTCAAACAGTGCGGTTTTACGCTTATCGAGATCGTGGTCGTCGTCGCCATTGCCGCCATCCTGGCGATGATTGCTCTGCCGTCCTACGAAGAAGCGATTATGCGATCCAGGCGCTCCGAGGCGCGGGAGGCGCTGAGCGATTTCGCCGCCCGTCAGGAGCAGTTCTTCACGGACAACAAACGGTACGCAACGACGATCGCCGCGTTGGGGCGGCCTGCCACGACAGAGAACGGCCATTACAACATTTCCGTTTCCGCGGCCACGTTGTCGTACACCCTGGTAGCGACGCCCCAGGGCCCTCAGGCCAATGACAGCGACTGCTCGACCCTATCCTTCACCTGGCTTGGCGGCCGGACGCCGACCGACTGCTGGTAATCCTCCGCGGGCTTGAATGTTCGCTGCGACTTCATCTGTTCTATTGCGGATCCTTATGACTTTCCCGCATCGCGGTTTCGGCCGGGATCTCGCAAGCCTCGGGGGGCGTGCCGACCTCAGCCGCCGGGCTTGTGATACTCGACCGTCTTTCCGGCAGCCGCGTCTATTTGCTCCGGTGTAAGCAGGGGGGTAGTGCGAACATTCACGGCGCCCGTGGCGCCCACGGTCAGGCTCGCGGTAACCGCGTTTTCCGGATGGGGCAGGTCGGCGATTGCCAGGACATCATCTCCCCCGAACGAAAAATAAACACACTCGAGGGTGCCACCCAGACCGGTTACCAGTTTTTCGACCGCTACCTTGCGTGCAGTCCCGCCGTCTTTCTTCAATCCCCTGATGCCGTCAGCGGTGTAAGACGCTTGGAAAAGATATTTCGCCATGGTGGTGTCCTCCTGGTTATCGGTGATGGGGAGTTGACGCTGTTCGATTTTCGCGCAGCACATAGTAGCACGCCGGTGTGAACGATTTGTCTCAATCTTTGCAAGGCATTCCATTCACCACGAATTCGTAGAGTCTCAGGTCGTATTGAACCAGCGGCAGCAGTCTGGACCTTGCCAACGGGTCATCGCAATCGAACAGCCGCTGCGATCGGGATTCGTTGAACCGCTCCGTCCGGGCCGGACTGCCAATGTCATAGAGTGAACAGAAAGCCGCGGTGAACTCGTCATATTTCTCCGTTGTGCCCACCAGCTTGAAGCAATCGAGGTTGTCTATCGCGGCAAACAAATGCGCCTCCGTTACCGCTGCGGGTTCCGTGTCGAGAAAATGACGCATCTGATTGTTGTCGAAAAGGCTGCACAGGTTCGCGGGGAGATCGCGTGTCAATGATGGCAGGTCATCGACTATCGAGAAATCCGGCCTGTTCAACCGAAGGGCCAGGTCCTGGAACAACTCGTGGTGTTTCTGGAAATAGTCGCTGCCGGGGTCTGCCCCGATATTCTTTACCCAAGAGATATGAGAGTGGAGTTGGCGGTAGGGATCCCGCAGCATCGTAATCAGATCAAACCGCGATAAATCGAAACGCTCCTTGATCACCCTCAGCGTTAGATGGCCGGCGAGGTATTTTTTCCGTTGTGCAAGCGCCCGTTGATCGCCGGGATCGATGTCTTCCATATGGATCACGATCGAGCCTTCGGGGAAATGGCTCCGCACGAAGGTATTGAAAGAGGTTCCACCGGTCTTCGGGATGTGCATGAAGAGCACTCGATTCGCTTCGTTTTCGGTGAGCACATCGGGAAGTTCTTCGATAGATATCTTTTGAAGGTGATTGCGAGCACCGGGCGCCCGAATATAGAAACAATCGTATTTGCTGATATCGATCGCCGGCGGGATGGAGAAATCGAATCCGCAACGGCCGGTGGGATGGAAATTCAGATCCTTGAGGTCCGGGCGAGGGCGATCGGCGAGTGTCTCTCCGATTTTCTCGTCATCGGCGTAGAACAGCAGCCGAACCGGTATGTTGATATCATCACCGTTGACGCACCAGCCCGATACCCGGTTTTTGTTTACAATATCGAGAAATACGAACGGATCGGTCATCGCTTCCGTCGGCGGGATTGAGGTGCGCTCATTTCGGACCGCGACCCGGTGGCCTTAGAGGGGCGGCCGGCTGGGCATCATAGGCGCAGTATGACATTCGGCAACCAGTTCTGCTAGCCTGTTTCGGACTCCATCGGAATCGCCACAATGCAGGAAAAAATCGCCCAACTGATTGCTTCCCTGAAAAGCTGCCGCTACATCACGGATGACGAGCTTGCCACCACGCTGGTATTGATGGAGGTCCTCGGCCGGCCGATCTTGATCGAGGGCGAGGCCGGGGTAGGCAAAACGGCGATAGCGGCGGCTCTTGCCTGCGCCAGGGATACCCAGCTCATCCGGCTGCAGTGCTACGAAGGGATCGATGCGTCCTCCGCGGTCTACGAGTGGAACTACACCCAGCAGCTTTTGTGGATCAAGATTTGCGAGCAGCGCGACGAATCCCTGCACGAGTCGGACATCTACGACCAGAGATTCCTGCTCGAGAGACCCCTGCTGAAATCGATACGGCAGGACAAGGCACCGGTGCTCCTGATCGACGAGGTGGATCGGGCCGATGAAGCGTTCGAAGCCTTTCTGCTCGAGGTGCTGTCGGATTTTTCCATTACGATTCCCGAGCTGGGTACGCTCGAGGCCCGCTCGATCCCCCACGTCATTCTGACATCCAACGGGACGCGCGAGCTGAGTGATGCGCTTCGGCGGCGCTGCCTGTTTCACTACGTTCCCTTTCCCCCGTTTGACAAAGAACTCGCGATCCTCGCCGCGCACCTGCCGGAGATAGATCTGAAACTGCTAATGCAGATCACGAAGTTCGTCCAGACCGTACGTGACTGGGACATCCAGAAGCGCCCGGGCGTTGCGGAAACCATTGATTGGGCCAGGGCGCTGTGTAGTTTCGACGTATCGCTGCTCGTCGACAACCCGGATATCGTGCGTACCACCTTGTCGTGCCTGCTCAAAACCACCGAGGACCATCGCTTCGTGAGCGAACAGGATGTCGCAGCATTGATGGCAAAAAGTGCCTGAAAACGCCTCTGCCAGCGAACGCATTCTCGGTTTCGTTCGGCACCTTCGGACGGCCGAATTCGATGTGACCGGCGAAGATGCCGTGTTGATAGGCCGTGCACTCATCGGTTTCTCCCAGCCCGATCCGCGATTGTCCAGAAACGCATGCCGAGCGATCTGCTGCCAGAAAAGGGAACAATGGCAACGCTTCGACGAACTGTTCGAGGCGTACTGGCTGCACCGTGATGCAGGTCCGCAAGGTGATCCGGCCGGGCCCGCTGAACAGAAGTCCGCCGGCGGCACCGGCGGGCTCGCCGGCATTGGCACGGGCACCGATGTTTTCGACACCTACAAACGGGACGATGCCGGTGCTGGGGCCGGGGCCGGTCGGCAAACGACGATTGCGAAGGCCGATTTTCGATTTCTCAACAATCGGGATGCCATGCGGCGGGTCGAACGAATCGCCGAGCAGCTGGCCAGCCGGCTGCCGATGCGATTGGGCCGGCGCCGAAAGCTGACGACACGATCCGGACAGCTCGCGCTGGGGCCAACGCTGCGCACCAGCGTCAGATGCGGGGGCCTCCCGCTCGATCCCAGGTATTCCGTGCGCAAGTACGTGCCGCCGAGACTGGTGCTGTTGCACGATGTTTCCCACTCCATGACGTTCAACAATCCGTTGTTGTTCCGGTTTACGCGAGGATTGGTAAGGCACTTCAAAACGGCCGAGGCATTCGTATTCCACACGCGGCTTTTTCGAGTCACGCCGATGTACCGGGAATCATCCCTCACCCGGATGAAAGAGCTGCTGGAAGCGAACAACTGGCTTTGGCTGGGTGGCACATGTATCGCCGACTCGCTGGCCGAATTCCGCGATCGGTTCGCAGCATCGATACTCGAGACCGATTCGATTCTGATCATCATCAGCGATGGATTCGACTCGAATGAACCAGCCCGGTTGGCCGAAGAGCTGCGGGCTTTGAAGCGTCGGTGCCGCCGTCTGGTCTGGTTGAATCCAATGCTTGAACGGGAGGGCTTCAAAACGTCCGCCGCAACGTCGACCGACTTTTACCCGCGCACAGTCTTGAAGCGTTGCGGAGATGCATCACGGCGATGAGCGAATGATGCCCCTGCGCGCCTGTCCTAATCGTCGCCCGGTGTGTTTGTTGACGTGATGCGCATCGAACTCCTCTGCACCGGCGACGAAATATTGACCGGCAAGACGGTGAACACCAACTACAGCCACATGGCGGGGCGGCTCGGCGAGGTTGGACTGACGGTTTCATGGGGCACGACCGTGGGTGATGATCGGGAAACCATCCGCGCCGCTATGCTGCAGGCCTCCGGCCGCGCCGACGCGGTGGTGGTGAATGGCGGCCTGGGCCCGACGGTGGACGATCTATCTCAGGAAGTCGCCGCGGAAGCTGCCGGTGTCCGGCTCGAGCTCGATCAGGGATGGTTGGAACGTATCGAGGATTATTATTCGCGCCGCGGACGTGTAATGCCGTCCACCAACCGAAAGCAGGCAATGCTGCCGGCCGGATCGGAAATCATAGACAATCCGATCGGCACGGCATGCGGGTTCTTGTTGTCCATCAGGGGCACGCCGTTCTTTTTTACACCGGGCGTACCGCGGGAAATGCGGCTGATGTTCGATGAACAGATCATCCCGCGGCTGCTGGATCTGAGCGGGATGGAGACGGTGAGCCGGGTAAAACGCTTTCACACCTTCGGCATAGGAGAATCCCGTGCCGACCAGCTTCTGCAGGGCGTGCCGGGACTTGCCCCGGATGATGCGGTAAAACTTGGATTTCAATCACACTATCCTCAGTTGGAGACCAAGCTCATGGTGCACGCTGCGACCGCGACGGAACTGAACCGGAGACTCGACCCGGTCGAGGCCGAGGTGCGCCGCCGCCTGGGGAATTTTATCGTTGGCGAGGATGAGCAGTCGTTGGAGCAAAAAATACTCGATGCGCTCGAGGATGCTGATGGCAGCGTGGCTACGATGGAGATGTTCACCGGCGGGATGGTTTCATCGCGCCTGCTCGGGGCCTCGAGCAGCGGATGCCTGGTAAGGCGCGGTGTCGTATCCCGGGACCTGGAACAGCTGGCCGATGCAGCCGGCTTCGAACACGCGGGCCCGGGCGTTTCCGTGGACAGTAAGACCGCGGTCGCCCTGGCAACTAGCCTGAAAAAACGGTGCGGATCCACTCACGCGCTGGTTGTTCTGGTATCCGTTAGCGGCGATCCGAACCCGGGGGGTTGTCGCGGTGAGATTCGTATCGGAATCGTGGACGAAGGTGATTCGGTGGTGCGTAAGGCCACGCTTACCGGAAGCGGACAATGGGTCAGGCTCGGCGCAGTTGAGCTGGGTCTCGATTGCCTGCGGCGCCATTTGTACGGCCTGCCCGTGGATCAACGTATCGATTTCGAGACGGGATAGATGTGGTACGCCAGAATCCGGATTGACACATGACCAGGCAAGTCGGGGCCGATGGCATCTGCGGTTAGAAAGTTTTACCATGCGGCGCCAGTGGTTCATCGAGATGGCTGGCGGGCTGTAAGAGTAATTGAAAGCGATTAGGCACTCCGTAAGGCGATGGCTGGCGGTACATCCTCACCGGGACCCCCACTTTATCTTGGAGCCCGGTATTTTGAATTTACTGACAAGTCCGCTCAGGCGCCTGCCGGACTTTCTTGTCATTGGAGGCCAGAAGTGCGGTACGACGTCACTTTACAACTATCTTTGCCGCCATCCCGACGTCAAGCGCGCTGTTAAAAAAGAACCGCTATATTTCGATACGATGTACAGCCTGGGTTCCCTCTGGTATCGGGCCTTCTTTCCCCTTGTATATGAAAAGCCGAGGCGCTTGGTGGGTGAGGCAAGTGTGCATTCCATGATTCACCCCCACGCCCCCAAGCGCGCCTTCAGCTTGATTCCGTACGCCAAGATCCTCGTTGTACTCAGAAATCCGATTGATCGTGCTTACTCACACTATCAGATGAGTGTTAGGAACAAACATGAGACGCTTTCCTTCGAAACGGCGATTGCTGAAGAAGACGACCGGCTCAAAACGCAAATCAAGCGAATCGAAAACAGCAAAAACTATTTTAGCCACAGTTTTGTACATCACTCTTACCTGTTTCGAGGGATCTACGTGGATCATATTAAGCGTTGGATGGCGGCATATCCGCGTGAACAGGTCATGATTCTCGACAGTGATGCCTTGGCCAATGAAACGTTGGCCACGATGAATCGGGTTTTCGAGTTCCTGGGATTGCCGCCGCTTCAGGACCTCAAGACGAAAAAGAGCAACGTGCGGGATTATCCGGACATAGACCCGGTGTGCCGGCGGAAGCTGGTGGATTATTTCAAACCGCACAATGGAAGGCTCAATGACTACCTGGGAACCCATTTCGATTGGGACCACTAGCCCACGTTTCTGACCGGCGGCTATGCATCTCACGGGTTCGACGCAACCTAAGCGCCTCATCCGTCGGGGCTTACGCAAAAATGCTCTAAAGGAGCATTTGTCAGCCCGGCGTTCATTGGCACCTGTCCTGCGCAATCGCTCGGGATCCTGGTGAGAAATGCGGGCTAGTTGAGAAATGGCGCGGGTTAGTGTACCGCGTCGAAATCGGTAGGTCTGCACAGTTAGTACCTGTCCAGAAAAAGCTTGAGTCATTGCGAGGAGGGCAGCGACGCGGCAATCCAGCGACATATGTTAAGGAACCTCTGAATTATTGGTAATCATATGATTGCAATCCCTAGAAATCGGCGCGAGGCGCGCCTCCTACTGTAGGAGCGGCGCCCTCGCCGCGATTAATCAGGGATTCCTTAACAATTTGTTTCACTGGATTGCTTCGCTACGCTCGCAATGACAGGTATTCTGGACGGGAACTAGCTAGATCTTGATGTGCCGCGACGGATTAGGAGGTCACAGTTTCGTAAAGCCTTCGCGACAAAATCGCGTTCACGGCGACCCCGCTGTAAAAATTGGCGTATTTATCCCAATATGGTTATTTTGAGCCGTTAATTTGTGTACAATCCCGCGCCCTTAAGTATTCCGATCTCCTTGCGTGAATCGCGCCGTTGCACTGGATAATTGAATTCATGCTATTGACCTGCCCGTCAAATCCCATTGCCCGCAATCGGTGTCCACCGGGCTGGGCCATTCGAGCACGCGAAAGTGGCGGAATTGGTAGACGCGCTGGTTTTAGGTACCAGTGGGGCAACCCGTGGGAGTTCGAGTCTCCCCTTTCGCACCAGTACGGTGAAGACAAACACCAATCGGATATCAGAATTTACTTCAGATTAAGTCTGAAGTATGTATTGTAAGTTATTGAGCAAAAAGCGCTAATTGTAGAGAGATACAATGCAAGTATCAGTTGAGACACTGGGATCCAT
>CAMYOI010000355.1 GCA_947259955.1 uncultured Gammaproteobacteria bacterium | reverse complement strand
CAGAGACGGTCGCGGAACTGCTCGATATTCCTGTGTTCAAGGCACCAATGGTTTCCGAGGGAGGTGCTATTGAAGTTAATGGCACCGGCAGCGTCATGGCGACTCGCAGTTCCATCATTAACGATAATCGTAACCCAGGGATGAACCAGACTGAAATCGAACAAGCCCTGAGTGACTATCTGAATGTGACCAACTTTATCTGGCTTTCCGGCGCTCCCCCAGAAGTATGTGAGCGAGAATTGGGGGATGGCACTGACTATCATATAGACATAGCCGCACGCTTTGCGGGCAAAAGTTCGGTTCTGTATGCATGGACCGAAGACCGGAATGATCCCCGTTACCCTTATCTTGCGAAACACCTCGAAGAACTGCGAGCGTCAACGAATGAGGAAGGCGGCTCATTACGCTTGTTCCCGATTGAACTACCGGAAGGTGGGGTAAGTTCAATTGGCGCACGATATGATCCGGTATTGGGTGCGGGTAGCAATTTCACGGATGCTTCTTACCTCAACTTTCTGCTGACTAATAACATCGTGCTTGTCCCCGCCTTTGGCAATGCCAATGATGTAAAGGCACAACGGGTGATTTCGGGGTGTTTCTCTGATCGAAAAATCGTACCTATTCCGGTTGTCAGTCTAACGGCAGAGGGCGGAGCGATTCACTGTGTGACTCAACAACAACCGGCAACATAGATTCATTTGATTGTATCAAGCAGACTTTTTCTGCTAATCCCCCAAATGTCTCCGATGAGCATGTGGCTGCCCGTCAAGCGGGCTTCCCGGTTCGACCGCTCATGGCCGGTTACTGACGGACAGGATGCAGTGAGACCCACGTGTTCAAGCCAAGTTTTCTCGGTCCGCTTTGATGGGGACAACCGCCTTTCGATAACGATCCGGAATAGGAAATATAAGCGTTTCCCAACAGGCTGGACCCGACCCACAACTGCCGGTCGGAATCTGATCGTGTGCGGTAATCGCAAGGTCACATGATTCAGATATCCGAAAAGGGCGGGAACGCCGATCAGGATACCGCTACATCAAATACACTCATGCTTCATCCTCGATATTGCTGGACCGGGTGTTGTATGAGACCAGTCAGCCGTCGGGAAGCTCGGCTTTGAACGGTTCGCCCATAGCTTTCACGATGCGCAGATCGCGCTCGTACACATCTGTGTAGAAATGCAGGTCGCCCGTAGGGCCGATTTCCGCGGTCCAGTAAAGCAGCAGCACGGGCAACGGCTCGGGAAGGTACACGGTCGTCGCTTCGAGGCTGCCCAGCGTGGCCTTGATCTTCTCCTGGTCCCAACCTTCTGAGCCGAGCAGCACCTCGGCCAGGTCAAACGGGTTTTTCACGCGGACGCAGCCATGGCTGAAGGCGCGTTCGGCCCGACCGAACAATGACTTGCTCGGTGTGTCATGCAAGTACACCGAGTATTCATTCGGGAAGATAAACTTGACGCGGCCGAGCGCATTTCTTGGTCCCGCCCGCTGCACGAACGTGTAGGGGAAGTTACTGCGGCTGAGCTGTGACCAGTCGATACTTTTTGGATCGACGAGTGCACCGGAGCGGTTCTTGATGTCGAAATCCCGGGTGTCGAAATAGGTTGGATCGTTTTTGATCCGAGGCAGCATTTCTTTGGTGGCGATGCTGTAGGGCACGGTCCACGTCGGATTGAAGACGACGTACTTCATTTCATCTCGGAAAATCGGAGTCTGGTGGTATGTCTTGCCTACCTGCACGTCCGCCTGCCACACAATTGCACTGTCACGGATGACATACGCTTTGAAGCCCGCGATGTTCACAATGATGAAGTCTTCGGCGAGATCGTCGAATACCCATCGGCCCCGTTCCAGGTTGAGCCGCAGCTGCTCGATCCTGTCTTTAACGGACACGTTCATAGCGCGCAGTGTCACCGGGCCGACAACGCCATCGTTGTCCAGACCGTGACGTTTCTGAAACTTACGAACGCCGGCTTCGAGTGCCTCGTCATAGACACTGCTCGAAGCATATGGCGCTGCCTCTGCGATATCTCCAGTCACGGCAAGTCGCTTCGCAATTGCAGGAACTCGCGGATCGCTAGCCCCGAGTTTCAATGTTTCTCCCTCTGAAACCGTCTGCCAGCCGCCGACCGCGGCTAGTTTGCGGTACTCGGCCAATGCCACACGCAGCTTTTTGTAAATGGGTCCGCGAGGCGTAAGCGATTCGAGAAAGTCCAGCAGCGAAGGTGCATCCATCGCTTTCTGCATGACGACCGCCGGGGGCTCGTCCCCCAGTTCACGATTGAAGTTCCAGTGTGGGTCAAGGTCATTGGGGTTAACCTTGCCGAAACGCTGGTGGTAACCCAGTCGAAACAGGCTGTCGGTCAACATGACATCAAGCGCCGCCTGTTCGTGAGCGCTCTGGAGACTGCCGGCACCCAGCTCACGGTGGACGTACTCGACTTCTTTGAGGTGATAATCGGTGGGATCCAAGCCGTCCAGATACGTGTTTTTGATGGCCGTGATCAGCTCGTTGATGTCGTCGCGGTCCGCCCAGTTCGGGGCAAAGTTACGACGTTCGTATACTTCAGCCAGCAGTTTGCCTGCCGCGATGTCCACGCCGCCGATGCTCAGTACCCCGGTCTCCCGCAGCTGTTCTATCTCGACGCGAATCGACTCGCGCACGTCCAAATGCTGAGCGCTTGCCAGTGGCATGTGCAAGAGAAATACGGCGGCTATCAGCCACGATAAGGGCTTGGTCATGGTTCTGCTTCCTGTCGCATTCATGCTGATTCTGAGGGCAAAATGAGCACTTCCTTGTTCGGCCTTCTCGACCGTTGTCCAGGACATTCCAGTCCCGCTCCTTGATGATGGTCAGCTCCGCACTAGTTTATCCAGATTCTGCGTAGGTTCGCAACGAATATAGAACGGCGGTTTCGATAGCTTGCCACAAAGGTCCGGACCTGGCCGGGACCCGCCTGATGGGTTGCTGCGGAAACTACGCGGCTAGCGCCTGTTTGCTCGGTCCGCTATGGTGGGGATAACCGTCGGTCGGACGCAAGGAACATCAGCATCCTCCTGAATACTGGAACTGCCCCCGTGCAGCCGGTCACGACCTGATCTGGGAACGCGTGCGAATTGCCCAATATGGAAGATCGCTAAACGCAGATGATCTACCGAGATCTGCCAACGAAGCTGTCACTCCCGTGGTCGCCTTGGTATAGCCTAGTCCCTCCCCTCGAACCTTGGAGTGATGATCGTCGCTGATGCGCCTTGAGCCGGCTACGGTCCGCCTGCGTCAGCGTTGTTGGGAAAACACCTGAACTCGCGTTCGACTCATCGCGGAAGTTCGTCCGGAAGCAGTGCTTGCATGCCCGCGAACCACTTCGCCGCCATCTTGTCACTGCCGCGCTCGTTGGGGTGAACGCCGTCATAGGTGTCGAGCGTCGGGTCGAATCCCGTGAACTGATCCACTAAAAACACCCTCGACCCGGCCAAATCCGCGCGCCGGGCCAGCGCAGACAACTCCTGGTTGTACTGCTTAAACAGCTCCGTCGCTCTGCCGTCCGCTACCGGGATGATGGAAGCCACCAGAACGTGGACCCGGGGATTGTGCGCCCGCAGACGATCGATGATGCGTAGAACATCCCGCGTGGTTTGTCTGGGTGACTTGCCCGTGCGCAGGTCGTTGGTGCCCAGATGAATGAGGACGACATCCGGCGCAGCCTGCTGCGCCCAGCCGTCGATACGCTCCAGCACCTGATCCCCCCGCCAGCCCCAGTGGCCCTCGTGGTCGCTGTCGTAATCCTGAGCCGGACCGTCCGCAGCATGGGTCCGATCCAAACCACCAACGAAATCGACCTGCATGCCGGCAGCCCGAAGCGCCAGCCACAGCGGCTGCCGATAGCTGTGAGTGTGGCCCTGGGTGATCGAGTCCCCCAGAGCCATGATCCGGATCGGATCGGAATACTCATGGGTCTGTCGCGTCTGGCTAGCCACCAGCCACGCCAGAACGGCGCAAAGCACGATTGCGGCTGCCGTCCAGATCCTGATCACGTTCGCCTTTTCGACATCGACAACTGCTTCATATTGTAGTGGATACCTGTTGGCTGACCCTACAGAATAGCCGTTTCCGGCTTGCAGGCTCTATCACTCCTTTGACAGCACGTCCGTAAGAATACCTTCCTGCTGGCTGGACCCGGGATTCACCCCTCAAGAACCACCGATTTCACCAATGGGCTAGGTCCTTCATCGGCTGGGAAGTAAATGCAACGCGGTATTCAATGACTCTTTTGTATATTGGAGCCGTTCGCGACTCCCTACCTGAACGACCGGAAGTGGCCGGACCCGGCCTGATGCGGTGCAGCGGAATCTGCGCGCCCAAGCCCTGTTTCGTCGGTCCGCTATGGCGGGGACAGCCGCCAGTCGCGGACAGGGAATATCAGCATTGGCCAAATAGGCCGGACGCGACCCACTATAGCGGCCGGATGCGGTCAAGACTGATGAATGTTTCTTCTCATTCATAGCGGACGTTCCCTGCGATACCGCTGGTTTGTTATGAGATAGGTGCTCCGGTGTTTCAAGTAGAATTGAGTTTGCGAAAAACGACTCTACAGAAACACCCG
>CAMYOI010000354.1 GCA_947259955.1 uncultured Gammaproteobacteria bacterium | reverse complement strand
GCAAGCTTCGTCGAGTCCAGTATTGATCTGACCATGTGGAACGAGAAATCCCTTAGCTCCAGTTGGGTACAGTGGAGAAAAGAAAGCGATTTATGCGGCCGGGAATTCAAGAAATGGGCTTTTGATAGGCAGAAAAAGCTGCTGAAAAAGCTGGTGGAGGAAGAAACCAATTACGGCACAAAGGAAAACACCGACCCGCCATACCACGCAAAAAACGCAAAAATCCGCACGGACGTTCAAAAAGGGGGGGTTTTTGGGATGTGTCCAGTGCAGTCGGACAAGACGCTCTGCTGCAATCTGCGCACCATTGACGCCGTGAAAAACTGCGGCTTCGGCTGCAGTTACTGCAGCATTCAGACGATGTATACCGGCGATAACATTCTGTTCGATGAAGATTTCGGAGAAAAGCTGGATGCCATAGAACTCGACCCGGAAAAGGGATACCACATTGGCACCGGGCAGTCCTCCGATGCCCTGATGTGGGGGAACAAGAACGGTATCCTGGACGATATGTTTCGATTTGCAAGAAAGTGGCCCAATGCCGTGCTCGAATTCAAAACCAAGTCACGAAACATCGATCACTTTTTACGATCCGATGTGCCGGCCAACATCATCTGCTCCTGGTCCTTGAATCCGGATGTTGTCGTTCAAAATGAAGAGCACTTTACCGCGAGCCTCTCGCAAAGATTGGATGCCGCGCGGCGGGTGTCGGACAAGGGTATTAGGCTGGCTTTCCACCTGCACCCCATGGTGTACTACGAGGGTTGGCAGGGCGGATATTCGTCATTGATCGAGAGAGTAACTGAAAACTTCGATCACGATGAAGTGGCCTTCGTTTCGTTCGGAGCGCTGACGTTTCCGAAACCCATCGTTCGCAAAATCCGAACCAGCGGCATAAAGACCAAGATCCACCAGATGTCGATGTCCCCGAACCCTGAAGGGAAAATGACCTACCCGGGCCACATCAAAGAGAAGCTGTTTGGCCATGCTTACCGGGCTTTTTCGATCTGGCACGGCAAGGTGTTTTTCTACCTGTGCATGGAGGAAGCGAAATTCTGGGAAACCACTTTTGGCGAACGGTTTCCGGACAACGAAGCACTCGAAAAGGCTTTGCTGGAAAGCGCCCGATCAAAGTTTGTTCACACATAAGGTCAGATCCGCGTGACGAGCGCCGTTGACTCCGTAATTTACTTGGCCAACAACCGATCCAACTGGTTGGCAAAGGCCCGGCGGTCGCCCTGGCTGAACGACGCTGGCCCTCCAGTATCTACTCCGCTGTTACGCAGGGTGTCCATAAAATCTCGCATGCTAAGACGCTGGCGGATATTGTCTTCGGTGTAGAGGTCACCACGTGGATTCAGGGCTTGGCAGCCTTTGGCGACTACCTCAGCGGCCAACGGGATATCCGCAGTTATCACTAGGTCACCCGCCTTGGCTTGCTGCACTATGTGGTTGTCCGCAACGTCAAAGCCGGCCGCAACTTGGATCGAACAAATATAGCGGGACCTGGGAACTTCGAGGAATTGGTTGGCAACCAAGGTCACCGGCACACTCAGCCTATCCGCGGCTCGATACAGAATCTCCTTGATCACTTTCGGGCAAGCGTCGGCATCGACCCAAATCTGTTTTAATTCCATTAACGACTAGGAGGGATATCTACATGGTTTCCAGGGACGCAAAAAAAGTCACCTTTTTTTCCATCTCACGTTGCCGTTTGGCGAATGTATGTTTGCTTTTGGCCATTTCGACCCTCATTCGTTGTTACGCTCGTCAGGCCGTCCGCGTGCTAATAACAATGCACCCAATTCGATACCAAGACTAAGTTTACTCAGCGATTGCCGCGACCGTAGCCACGACCGCCCCGGCCACCACCAGGACCGCTGCCACCATGCCACGCTGGCTAAACCTATCCTGCAGGGTTTGCTTGTTGACTGCGAAAGGTAAATTTCCGACGTAAATTTTACTACCCATTATACCTCCTAAGGTTCGATAACCGCCAAAGAGGATGTAGACAAGATGCCCGATCACCAATCGCCTGGTTCAATGTAAGGATTCTTGAATCGACTGACTCTGAACGACCAGAAGGAGCCGGAACCTTATTGAATTACTGGTAACGATTCCGTCTGCAAACTACTCAAACCAAACCATTTCAGGCTTGAAGATCCTGCTCGCTGAAATACAAGCGATGAATTCACGCCAGACAGAAAGCGATAGTTTAAACTAGTGTATCCCGTGGTAAATTCTGTGACATTCAGAGCCTCCCAAGAGCACGGGGACAAGGCGCGCCGCGCAGGCAATATCCAGATATTGACCAGAGGGGCAACGCAGTAGCCGTGATTCTTGGGGGACTCCCGCAGGGCGAAGCGGAACTGGACCCTGAGGCGGTCGGCATCTGCCATTGCACAGACTGCCAGGCTCTGTCGGCATCGGCCTTCCACACCGTAGGCATAGTTAAGGTGGGAGATTTTCGCTTGCTGACTGGCGACCCAAAAATCTACGTCAAAACCGCCGCGAACAGGCGTTCTGTGACTATTGTGGTTCAGGTATTTATGCCGCATCGTTTGGCGATGACCCTAAGGTACGTAACATTCGGATGGGTACGGTGCATCAGCGCGCTCAATTTCCGCCTCGGTTTCAACTCTGGTGCCGGTCTGCTCAGCCCTGGCTACCTGCGATTGACACACCTGGAAAGTCCAATCAGCGATAGGTGGCCCAGTTCGAGTGGCTCAAAAGACGGCTCAGTACTCACTGCAGAACTTCACAGAATCTTAAGCGAAGCCAAACGAGGGATCCAGTAGCGGAACATCTCGGGACCAGAGTGTGGCAAACCCACCCTGTTCTGATTTCCAAGTAACGGATACTTGATGAAGTATCGAGGGAACCGGGCTGGAATAGGCCTCAATCGGAAAGTTGATGCCAAGGGTCAACCGCCCCTTACCATAGACCGATTGGAATCCGCGCCCGAAGGTGCGCTCATTCATCCAGGGAAAAATCAATATGGATGTGGTTCCCGTCCGGGTCCCATAGGTTGATCTGGAAAAGATTGATCTCGGGGAGATCAAGGCGACGGTATTGCTCACCCATGGCGCGTAGTCTCGCCTCCAATTCATCACCGCCAGTGGCCGAGAACGCAAAGTGCTCAAGTTTCAGATCTGCCTCGGATCCGGTGCCGGGTTTGCCTTCAATGCCAACCAGATGCACGGCAGCCGCATCGCCCGCATACATCCACGCACCGGGGAAGGGAAAGTTCGGTCGATCTCCACGACGCATACCCAAAACGTTCGTGTACCAATTGATCATAACGTCGAGTTGGGTGGTACGCACATTGACGTGGTCGAGCTTTCTAATTTGCATTGCGACTGTTTCAGTAAGTTTGTGATCCGGGTCGAGACTAGACCAATCCGCTCAAGCTGTCATCTTCGTGATAGCTAATTTCTATCTGAATAACGATGAAAACAGTCTCATACGTGGCGGATAAGCTATTGATTGCTGTGACTGACGCCTCACTCGGTTATTGAATATGGTTTCATCTTGTTCTATTCGGTCTCCAACTTTTACCATAATCTCAGTAACGACTACATTCCTGATATCACCGATATTCGGTACTTATACTTCAGTCATGACTCAATCTACCAAACCGATACGAGTCGGAAGTCAGAAAGAATTTGGCTCACATGCCGCAGGAAGCGCGCGGCCAGCGGTCGCGCCCAGAAGAAATCCACGGGTGCGCTGATCTGCCGCGGCCCTAATATGGTCGCCCCCAAAGTCGCCTGAACGGCCACGGAAGAAGTGATTGAAGTCCACCTCGAATATCTCTGCGGCCGACGCGTATGACGCGATATGACCACCTAACTCTCCATAGGCCCTGTCCGCGCGCACGACCATCGCCTCCAGGGCCTGTATCCACTTTGAAGTTTCTTGCGGATCCGGGTCGTGGGTCGCAATATTTGGTGGAATGGTATTACTCGTCAGTGGGCTCTGTTACGCCTCGCTTAGGCGGTCTCATTCTCGGATCGATGTCATTTACACAATGTGTTCGATCGCCGAACCTAAAACGATTTTGCATTCCCGAATCCGCCATTCGCTAACTAAACCATTGGCAACATACGGGTCTCTCTGGACATAATTCTCGATATTCCTCCGGTCATCCGTCTTGAATAATAAAGTGGCGCCATCCAGCGGATCAGTAAAAACCCCAGCTAGTATCAACTCGCCTCGCTCAACGTGCTCTTTTGCGAGAGCCAGATGTGCCTCTCTATAGGGTTCTCGCCGCTCGATAATGTTCTCTACATAGTCATAAAAGAGCAGGAAATGCATCGCTTTCTCCTTTCAAAAAACATGTGCGACGAAATGCAGTTTTCCCCTACCAAGCGGACCGATCAAACTGGTTAGAGCTAGCGGATATTTTTGCGTAGCACTCGGCAACGGCCATCCTTCTCCCTGGCAAGCGAAATCAGACAAAACAGGTGCAGGCAGTTATATTAGATCTTGCTTGCAATGATCGTAGCTTCATTGATGGCGTTCTCGACAGTGCGAGGTGCTACGCAGTCACCGATACTGTAGACATCGAATTTTGCACCTTCCCAATCACCCACCATTTCGTCATTGGCA
>CAMYOI010000353.1 GCA_947259955.1 uncultured Gammaproteobacteria bacterium | reverse complement strand
GCCGGCCTGGGCAATGACGTTGCACTGATTACGGACGGGCGGTTCTCCGGAGGGTCTCACGGATTCATCATCGGGCACGTGGTGCCCGAGGCCCAGGAAGGTGGACCGATCGGCCTGCTCGAAGACGGGGACGTCATTACCATCGACGGGATCACCAACCTCCTTGAAGTGGACATGGACGAGACAACCATGGACAAACGCAGGAAGCAGTGGCACATGCCGCCTTACAAAGCGAGTCGTGGTACGCTATATAAGTATATCAAGAACGTAAAAAGTGCCGCTGAGGGATGTGTTACGGATGAATAACACCACGCCGTGATGATAGTTGTCAGGGAGTCCAAGTACGATGTAGTGTTGCTGGTCATCGTGGTCTTGCTCAGCGTCGCAGCCAATCTTCCCGACGAGTTGGTCCTGGTCGACAAGAACGTATTGATTGCAATCCTGGCGGTGATCGTCGGGATCTCGCTGGTGCGCTACGTGCGGGTGGGCCTGGTGCTGGTCACCGCGGTACTGGTATTCGGCGCGAATCTGCCCGAAGACATGGCCGCCAGATTAAGTGTGAACAAGAACATCCTGCTCATCACGCTATTCGCCATGGTTGCGGTGGCGGTGTTCAACCACTATCTGAAAAAGGTTCCCATGGGTGATGAACCGGAGTTTCAGGCCAAATCGGTGTATGGCGCAAAGGCCCTGTTCACCGCGGTCATCAAGGGCAACGTCAAAGCGGTCCAGGCATTGATCCATTCCGGCGTCAACGTGAATGTCCGCACGCTCTCCGGCAAGACGCCGCTGATGGCGGCGTCGTTCAGGGGCTACTCGGATATCGTACAAATGCTGCTCAATGCCGGCGCCACGGTAAACGCGACCGACGTCGAAGGTAATTCCGCGCTGAGCATCTCCAAACACAAGGGGTATTCAAGGATCGCCGCGTTCCTGAAAATGGCCGGCGCGGATGACCAGCCGCAGTATCTCGATGTGGGCAGCCTTACCAGAACTGCCGAATAACAAACCTCAGATGCCGTACAGCACGGGCAGCAGCCAGCTCAGTACCAGCCACATAAGCAGGGTCAGCGGTACGCCGACGCGGAGAAAGTCGGAGAAAGCGTAGCCACCGGTATTCATCACCAGCAGGTTGGTCTTGTAGGCCATGGGGGTTGCATAACTCATGTTGGCGCCAAACAAAACCGCCAGCACGAACGCCTCGGCGGGCAGGCCAAGTTCGTTGGCAATGTTGATCGCGATGGGGGTGCCAATGACCGCGGCCGCGTTGTTGGATACGATGTTGGTCATCACCGCCATCAGAAGCATGAGTCCGCTCAGGATCACGGCTGGTCGGGCACCCGACGCCAAGTACAGGAACACCTGTGCGAGGTAGTCGGTTGCTCCGGTTTCGATCATTGCCTTGCCCAGGGCCAGGCTGGTGACGACGATCAGTATGACCTGAACGCTCAACGCGCGTTGGATGTCTTCCCAGCGTAGACACCGCGTAACCAGCATCACCAAGCTGCCCAGCGCAGCGCTGATGGCTATGGGCATCAATCCCACGGCCGCCGACAGTACGGTGCCCACCATGATGATGAGCGACAGGGTGGCTTTGTCCGAGTGCGGCAGGTCCATGGTCGCATCGAGCACCAGCAGGGAGCCCCTGCGTTTGATCTCGGCGATATTCTCCCGTGCGCCCTGTACCAGCAGGATGTCGCCGATTCTCAAGGTGATGTTTTCGATGTCGTTCGAAAAGGACTCGACGACGCGTCCGGCGCGGTGGATGGCGAGCGTCATCAACTGGTAGCGGTCGGAGAACCGGACCTGCGACAGGGTAACGTTGACCAGCGGGGAGCCTTGCACGATGACGATTTCGGCCAGTTGCTGGTCCTCCGCCTTGAGCGGGTGGTCGTCGTCGACCTGCGCATCCCCGGAAAAAAGCTGGGCGCCGAGCGCAGATTCATATGCCTTGAGATTCTGAGGCGTGTCGCGGACGCTCAGAGAGTCATTGGCCCTGATTTGCACGTCGGGCAGGGGCATCGTGTAGTTTGCGTTGCGACGGATTCGCAGGACCTTGAACCCGTCCCCCGCTTTTGCCATGACTTCGTTGAGGGTTTTTCCGTCACAAAAACTGCCTTCAGGAACATAAAGCTGTGCGGTGAAAATGCGCGGTGAGGTATCCATCATGGCCGCGCGGCGCACAGGCAGTATCCTGGGTGCGATCAGCCACAGGTAGATCATGCCGATCCCGCCGGCGATGGCGGCGGGAACGAAGAACGCAAACATGTCCATACGCTCCAGACCCAGACTGGCGGCTACGCTTACGACCAGCAGGTTGGTGGAAGTGCCGATGGTTGTGGCCATGCCGCCCACCAGGGTGGCCATGCCCATGGGCATCAGGATGGAGGACGACGGGATCTTGGCCTGCAGCGAAACGCTGACGAGTATCGGCAGCAGCAACACGACGATTGGCGTGTTGTTGACGAAGGCGCTGAGCAGTCCGCCAACCAACAGAGTGAGCAAAAGCGAAAGCTGGGGACTCACGCTCCACAACCGGCCCAGAATGCGGCCGACCGGCTCGAGCGCTCCCGTACGCACCAGGCCGTGCCCCACGATCATCAGGCCACAAACGGCTATCAGCGCTTCGTGGCCGAATCCCAGAAAGAAATCGATGGCGTGGAGAATTTCCCCTTCGCCGTCCTCGAGGGGGAACAACTCAAAGCCGACCGTGAGCACCACCAGCACCAGAAAGCTCGAGGTCTCCAGGGGTATGCGATCCCGAGTAAACAGGATCAGCGCCACCGCGGTCAGCAACAGGACGCTTAGGGCATGGATGTTCGGTACATCTGGCATGGTGATATTGTAGCCTGTAAACCATAGGACAACGTGCGTTGCACCGGATGATTGCGGATAACTTGTCGATGCCTGAAACCACGACGTGTGATATATTTTCCAACACTAGGGGCTTTCCCACCCGTTCGCTTTCTGTCGTCTATTCGGAGAAATGATTGGAATCGGTCGTCCTTACCTATGAGATGATCGCCGTACTGGCGATACTCGCTGTGACCGTTTTCCTTTTTGCCTTTGAGATTGTTCGAGTAGATGTAGCCGCACTGCTGGTCCTGGTGGCCCTGGGGCTTTCATCTCTGTACCCGGACTACCCCGGCCTCGTCGACCCCAGTGACCTGTTCAACGGATTTGCCAGCAACGCGGTTATTTCGATCATCGCGGTCATGATAATCGGGGCGGGTCTGGACAAGACAGGCGTGATGAGTACTCTGGCCGGCAGGGTCCTCAAATTCGCCGGTCAAACGGAAGGGCGCGTTATCGGGACGCTTTCTGCCACGGTGGCGGTCATCTCCAGTTTCATGCAAAACATCGGTGCCGCCGCGCTGTTCCTGCCGGTGGTCACCCGGATCTCGCGCCGGTCCTATATACCCGTTTCGAGATTGCTCATGCCCATGGGCTTTTGCGCCATCCTGGGCGGCACCATGACCATGGTCGGCTCGAGCCCGCTGATTCTGCTCAACGATCTCATACTGAACTCGAATAAGTCATTGCCGGCCGGCACCCAATCCATGCAGACTTTTGAACTGTTCTCGGTGGCGCCGGTCGGATTTGCCCTCGTTTGCGCGGGCATTGCCTACTTTGTTCTGCTTGGAAGATTTGTGCTGCCCGTCGCCAAGGAGAAGATAGCCGCTGCCGGCAATATGCAGTATTTCAGGGACGTTTACGGGATCGATGGCCAACTGTTCGAGCTTCGCGTCACGCGAACCAGCGACCTTGCCGGCAAGCAGCTCAAGGATGTGGAAAGCCGCGGCCGGGCCGGTTGGATTCTGGCGATCCGAAGCGAAGGCGAGTCCAGCATCATCCCGGCGCGCGATACCTGGATCTGGGTCGGTTCGGAGCTGGCCATGATGGGTCCGAAAGACGAGATCGAACGGTACGCCAAACTCCACGGCCTGGAAATGAAATCCGTGGTCGATTCCTTCGCGGAGTTTCTGAGCCCGGTGCACGCCGGCATCGTTGAGGTGGTAATACCACCGGACTCCGATCTGATCGGCAAGTCGATCGCCGAACTTCAATTCAGAAGAAAATTCAGGGCCCGTGTTCTGGCTGTGTATCGAATCGACGACATCATCGATTCCGATCTCCCCAGCGTTGTTTTTCAGGCCGGTGACACCATGGTTCTCCACTCCCGCTGGAAGGATCTGATAACGATGTCGGGCGACTCGAATTTTGCCGTGGTGACGGACTTTCCTCAGGAAACTTTCCGACCGGAGAAACTTAGATTTGCCGCCATCTCATTCGGTATCGCGCTTTGTCTCATCCTGTTTACGGATCTGCGCTTGTCCATTGCTCTGATGGTCGGCGCTGTCGGAATGATCCTGTCCGGCGTCATCAACATCGAGGAAGCCTACCGGTCGATCGGATGGCAGTCGGTATTTCTTTTGGCCTGTCTGATACCGCTGGGCCTGGCCACCGAGCAATCAGGTACGGCGGCCTGGGTGGCCAGTCAGACGCTGATTGTTTTCCATGGTGTCGCCCCCTGGGTGCTGCAGGCGGCTATCGCGGTGCTCGCTACAATATTTACATTGGTCATTTCAAATGTCGGAGCGACCGTTCTGCTGGTGCC
>CAMYOI010000352.1 GCA_947259955.1 uncultured Gammaproteobacteria bacterium | reverse complement strand
GGATACCGTCGGTTTGCTGCAAGCGTTGGTACGAAACCGAGCTCGCGGTGCGGTGCTGGCCATACTGGATGACGAGGCCGCGGCGCATACCGCTTTGCGGCGCGGCCGGGGCGGCGTTGTGGACATCGAGCTGGGCGGTAAGTCCGGGCAGGCGGGACAAACCCCGTTTAAGGGAAGTTTTGTAGTCGAACACGCCACTGAAGATAAGTTCGTGTGTTCCGGTGCGATGTACCGGGGCATGGTCGCGGACATCGGCCCGCAGGCACTGCTCAGGGTTAACGACAGCGGCTGCGACGTGCACGTCATCGTCGGCAGCGAACGAATGCAGTGCCTGGATCTCGCCGTGTTCGACCATATGGGAATAGACGCTGCACGGCAGAAAATACTGGCGATCAAGAGTACGGTCCATTTTCGCGCGGAGTTCGACAGAATCTCCGCTGACACGCTGCTGGTGGAAGCGCCCGGCGCGAATCCGTGCCGCCTTCTCGATCTTCCGTACGAAAACCTGCGGTCCGGGATTCGGCTGGAGCCGATGGGACCGGAATTTTCTAGAGAACGTTACCGGGCTTGACCTTGCATCCCTCCTGAAACCGGGAGTACCGGAATGCCTGCAGGTCATGACCGGGTTGCTCTTCCAGAGCGAGTCGGGATGCGAGCAGACCCGAGATCGGGCCCAGCCCGAATCCATGACCGCTGAAACCGGTCGCCAGCACGAGTCCGGCTGGTTGTTCGACGCGGTCGATGATGGGCAGCATATCCGGCGTGGCATCGATGTACCCTGCCCACGTACGTTCGAAATCGAGGTAATCGTACTGCGGGAAGCTGGATTTGAAATTGGCCAGCGCGTCTCGTAAATCGCGCCGCACCGGTCGGGGATTCAGAACCCGATGCCTGGAAAAGGTGTCGAGGTTGCCGCTCACGTCGTGAAACAGGTTGTGGTCCAGGGTGACACCAATGGCTTTACGATATTTTTTGTAGCAGCCAAGGAAATCACCGAAGAAGCGAAAACTGTCCAGCGTCAGGTCGTGTTTGTACCGACCGCCATAGGCAATATTGAAGCCGCCATCCAGCCCCTGTCTGAAGGCGACCCCCGGCATCCACACACCGCAGCCGGTGAGAGGTTCGCCGTTGCCGGTGTAGCCGACCGATGCCCTCAGCCATAGCTGCGGGATGCGCAGGCCCAGGGAGCGTGTGACGCGGCTGGACCAGGCACCGGCTGCGCACACCGCAACCTCGCATCGTATGAAGCCCTGCTCGGTGGCTACCCCCGAAATCTTGCCACCGCTCGTTTCGATGGCGTTGACCGCGCAATTCGAGACGACGTCTGCGCCAAGCCTGCCCGCCGCGTGAGCAAACGCCGGTGCAACGCGCGCCGGATTAGCCTGACCGTCGCTGCGGGTAAAAAGTGCGCCCAGTACGGGCGTCACCAGCCCGGGCAGCAGCCTTCGTGTGTCGCGCGCCTCGAGCAGTTGTGTATCGAGCCCGTGATTCTTCGCTATCTCCATCCACGCCTGATAGGGCCCGACCTGTGACTCTTCCGTCATGACCCTCAGATTTCCGTCTTGCCTCCAGCCAAGATCCACTCCAAGCTCCTGTTCGAGACCCGGCCACAGAGCGTTGCATTCCATCATCAGCGGGAGTTCGGCGGGGTCTCTCCCCTGTTGGCGCACGAAGCCCCAGTTGCGGCTCGATTGCTCGCCCGCGATGGTGCCCTTTTCGAAGAGCGTGACGGCGATTCCCCGCTTCGCCAGGTAATACGCCGCAGCACATCCGACGATACCGCCGCCAATGACCACGATTTGTGTATTCTTGGGCATGTGGATTTCGCCCGGGACAGTACCTAGGGGTAAATGGTAAAACGCCGACAAATCGACGCCACGGTATCTTTAACCGCAGCTATGGCGTCATTTACCTGTCGCGGGTCGACGGCCGCGTCGGCCAGATCGGCGATCGAGTGCCCGATTCGTTCGAACTCTGCCTGGCCGAAGCCGCGTGTGGTGCCGGCGCTGCTGCCCAGGCGCACGCCTACCCACTCCGAGGGCCGCGATGAGTCGAACGGGATCGGATTCTTGTTACAGGTGATATTGGCACGGTACAAAATGTCCTGCAGTTGCTGGCCCGTCAATCCCCGGGGTGACAGATCCAGAAGCACAATGTGGGTATCGGTGCCACCGCTGACCACCCTGATCCCCCTGGATTGCAGTGTCTCGGCCAGTGTTCTTGCATTGGCCCTGACTGTTTGACCGTATTGTTTGAATTCGGGCTTAAGCGCTTCCCCCAGACAAACGGCTTTCGCGGCGATAACCTGGGTATGCAGGCTGCCCTGGACGCCCGGGAAAATAGCGGATTGGAGCTTGCGGCGCCATCCTTCATCCTTGGCCAGTATCAGTCCGCCGCGAGGACCGCGCATGGTTTTGGTCGTGGTACAGGTCACGATATCGGCATGCTGCAGGGGCGAAGGGTGAACACCCGCGGCGACGAGTCCGGCAAAATGTGCCATATCGACGAGGAAGCGAGCGCCCACTCGATCCGCGATAGCACGCATACGCTCGAAATCGAACTCGCGTGGATATGCGGATCCCCCGGCGATGAGGAGTCGGGGTTTGACTGTTACCGCCTGCTTGGCCACGGCGTCGTAGTCGATCAATCCGGTTTCGCGATCCACATTGTAGTGATGCGCTTCGAACCAGCGCCCGGACAGATTCGGCCGGGCGCCATGGCTGAGATGTCCACCCGCCGCCAGATCCAGACTCAGAATGCGGTCCCCAGGCTGCAGCAAGGCGAAGAAGACGGCCTGATTGGCCTGTGTGCCGGAATGGGGCTGCGCATTGACGTAGCCGCAGCAGAACAGCTCGCGGGCCCGATCGATGACGGCATTTTCGACCTGATCTGCATAATCCGCACCGCCGTGAAAGCGGTTGCCGGGATAACCTTCCAGGGTCTTATTGGTCATCTCGTGACCAAGCGCATCGAGCACGGCCCGGCTGACCATGTTCTCCGATGCGATCAATTCAATCTGGGATTGCTGCCTGCGTTTTTCGTTGGCCAGCGCATCTGCGATCAACGGATCGGTCGCGGTTACGGGGTCGGCGAAGTGCGCCCTGATTTTCATTTATTTGAACCGCATATTAAAACCGGTTTCCAACACTCAGCCAATCATCCACGTTCGCCCATCAATGCCCGTATTCTCATGACGTAGTTCCTGGTTTCTTCGGGGACGTATGGTGCGACCCGGTTCCAGGTCTTGCCGCCGCCTGGGGACATCCGTGCAAGTTTCAGGGCTCCGGATATCCGGGAGTATCCGGCATTGTAGCTGGCCAGAGTGAACGGGAGCCTTTGCAGGGCGGGAACACGCAGCCGCCAACGATCGTACAGATAACGTCCGTATGCGATCCCAGCGGCAACGTTCCAGCGCGCTTCGTTGATGTCCGGCAGCAGACTGTGGTCCCGCCAAACCTCTTCGAAAGTCGATGGCAGCAGCTGCATGAGTCCAATCGCGCCGCGATGACTCCTGGCGTGCGGGCGCAGCCTGGACTCGATGATCCCCTGCGCCCTGAACCAGCGCCAATCCGTGGTCACGCCGAAGTAGTGCTTGGCGTGTTTCCTGATTTGCTGATCGTAGTGTGCCCGCCACTTCGGGTCGTCTACGGGAAGACGGGGCTGCAGCCAGTACGCGAGGGCAACGAGAAGGGTGACGCAACCGACGGCCGCAGCGTACCGGTATCGTCTCAATTCAGGCTTAGGCCGATCACCAGGCCCATGGCAACGCCGATGCCGATGAATATGCCCATCACCATGGATCCAACGGCCTGATTGCCATTGGCAAGTTCCTGGGCGACGTTGAAAGGAGTGAACAAGTTGAAAATGAAGTATCCAATCCACATGAATACGAGTGTGATCGAGCCGCCCAGGAGGGCGTAGATCAGATTGACGACGATTGGGCTCATTGGCCTGGGCATGCTCCCGTGCAGTCCCATCATGTTATAAGAATATACCGGCCTTGACTACGGTAAACTCGCGTTACCGGATGGCTGACCATATGCTGTCGACGGCCCGTTTAACTGGAATGCCGACCCATGAGCTACGACGACGTCATTGAATTCTGGTTCGGGGAAATTACCCCGGAGCAGTGGTGGCGGAAAAGCGAGGACTTCGATCGCATCATCCAACGTCGTTTCGGGATGGCTCATGGGGCCGCCGCGCGCTGCGAGCTGTACGAATGGCGAAGCACGTCTCACGGGAGACTGGCGGAGATCATCGTTCTGGACCAGTTCTCAAGGAATATCTACCGGAATTCACCCTTGTCCTTTGCCTTCGATCCCTTGGCGCTTTGTCTGTCCCAGGAGGTTATTTCGCGGGGGATGGACGTCGATCTCTCTCCCAAAGAGCTGAGTTTCTGTTACATGCCGTTCATGCACAGTGAATCAGCAAAGATACACCAGATCGCGGTAACGCTGTTTGCCAAACCGGGGCTCGAGTCCAATCTGGATTTCGAACTGAAGCACAAGGATATCATTGACCGATTTGGCCGCTATCCGCACCGAAATGAAGTCCTTTCGAGATCGTCCACACCGGAAGAGATGGCGTTTCTCGCACAGCCCGGCTCTTCGTTCTAATGTTAAAGGAGGTATTATGGCC
>CAMYOI010000351.1 GCA_947259955.1 uncultured Gammaproteobacteria bacterium | reverse complement strand
TGACGCCGAGCTTTTGGTAGATGTGTTTGAGGTGGTAGTTCACAGTGTGCGTCGAGATGAACAGCCTGGACGCGATCTCCTTGTTTTGCAGGCGCTGCACCAACATCTCGAGGATATCGAACTCCCGGTTGGTGAGGTCACCTGGTGTCGTGCCGGCTCGCGCGGGTGCAGCTTGAACGCCACGAGCCGGTGCGGTCGATGGCGTTGCCGCCAGGATTTCCCGGGCTGGCGCAAGCGCGCCGCCTGTCTCGGCACTCGCCAGTGCGCGATGGATGAAATCCCCCTCTGCGCCCTTCCGGGCAAGTTGTTCGAGCAGTTCGGCCATGGGCCGGCCCAACTCGGCGAACGGGCGGACCCAGCCGCCCGGCGCCGCCAAATCGATCGCTTCTTGCAGAGATACCAGGGCGGCGCCTCTGCCGTCTTGTCTCTCCAGCAACAGGGCCTGCAGAACCGCGACTTCAATGATCTGGCAAGTAAACCGACAGACTTCGCTCAGTTCCCGTATCTCCCGGAGCAACTCACTGGCTTGTCTCAGGCATTCTGTCGATCCCTCCGCGATCAAGACCCGTGCCCGGGTGATCGGAGGAGCTTCCAGCCAGATAAGCAGGGCAAGCATATCCAGGTGCGGACGGGCGGATTTCGCCCAATCGACCGCCTGTGCGAGATTACCCTGGAGCAGGCTGATCCGTGCCTCACACGAACGGGCCACCGCGATGAGACTTGGATCATTCGATTCATTGGCAAAATGAATCAATCGCTCGACGGTAACGTCGGCGGCTTCTGGTTGCCGCATCAATTGCTGCGTAAGGGCCAGACCCGCGAGAGCATCGATTGCCGCTCGCGCATCGGTTGAATAAGGATACTCACTGCCCGCGATGAGAGTATCCTGCGCGGCTTCGAGGTTCATACTCTGCAGGTTCGTCAAACCTTCCAGGTAATAACCCCAGGATGTATTCAGTACGGACTGCCGCTGCTCCGCCGATTCCCGCATCCGTTTCCCTTCCAATCTTGCCTGGTAAAGATCACCCGAAAGCAGGTGTATGATCGCCATCGCACCAAACATTCGCGGCAAAACAAGGCCTCGTGCCGAATATATCCGATTACTGAGCGCATTAATTGCGATCGTTTTCTTACCGTTCAGATAGCGGGCCAGGCTCAAATGCACCTCGGCTTCGGCAAGGAGTGCCAGGTTTTCACCAGAAGCCAACGCTACGACTGATTCGAGCTCATGCTCACTTCGCTCAACATCACCCTCCCAGAAGTGGAGGTAGCCGCGAAAGAATCTCAGCTCAATACGACAGTCATCATCGTCTTCTTCGTCGTTGAGCAAAGACTCAGCTTCATCCAAAATCGAGGTCAGTCGCGTCATCTGCTGCCGATAGGTCGCAACCCAGGCTCGGCTGATCAACAGCACGGGTCTTGTTTCTATGGTTTCTCCAGGCAGTTTATTAAGCCATTTGTTGACGATATAAAACCTGTCCTGATTCAGCTGTTCACGGTAGTGGCGTTCGACGATATCCGCCGCGCGGTTCGAATCATCGACCTTTAGGGCATGTAGAATCGCTTCGTCGATCAGGTTCTGCCCCTCAAACCAAGCACTGGCCCGCTCGTGCAATTGCTTGATGTCGCCCGATGCGAATTGCCGCAGAAGCTGACCCTGCAGCAGGGCTTTGAACAGATGATGATGGCGAAACCATACACCTTCAGTATCGAGAGGAAGGATGAAAAGGTTGTCGCGCTGTAGTCGGTCGATATATTCCCGGCCGCTCATCTGGGGTCGAGCAGAGGGTGTCTCCACACAGCAGATCGCCTCAACGACATCCGCGCAGAAGCGATCCAAGACGGCGGACTTCAATAGATATTCACGAACCCTCTCAGGCAGGCCGTCCAAAACCTCGATTATTAGATATTCCTGCAAATGCGCGACGCCTCCATGCAGAGCTGTAAGCGCTGCGTCAGGGTCATTGGCATGGTGTACCGCTAACAACACAAGACGAAGACCGGCAGCCCATCCCTCGATCTCCGACTTAACGTTGGCGAGCGCGCCTTTACTGATATTGCGTCCTAAGTTTTCGGCTACCAGCTCCGCTGTCTCCGGCCCGGTGAATTGCAGGTCCCGCAACCTTACTTCGACAACGCGGCTGCCCGCTCGCAGTTTCGTCAAAGCCAGCGGCGGGTCACGCCGGGTGACCAGCACGATATGGACGTGCGAGAGGGGGTGCACTAGCAATATATTAAGCAATTCGTGCACGGGTGATGAGCGCTGTATAAAATGGTAGTCGTCGAGCACGACTACACAGGGTCCTTCGATGTCGTCGAGGTCGTTGAGCAAATAGGTAGCCAAATCAGACAGCGGTGGCAGTTCGGGAGCTTTCGACAGCTCAACGACCACAGGACAAGTGCCCGGGTAGGCGATTTCGAAGGCAGCCATCAGGTAGTATATGAACTGCCTCATATCGCTATCGGTTTCATCCAGTGACAACCATGCGGCGGTATGCTCTCGGAGCCGCAACCACTCGCCGACGAGCACGCTCTTGCCATAGCCAGCGGGCGCCGATATTAAAGTCAGCGGCGCCTCGAGAGCCTTATCCATAATATCGACTAGACGACCGCGGGATATGTGGTCGGCGGGAACCGTTGGGATGTACAGTCTGGTTCTGTTTAGAGGTTCCAATGCAGATTGAGTTTTTGTTTCTGCTGCTGCGGTCACGCGAATAATAATAGGGTCGGTTTAGTTGGGATTCTGATAGTCTCCTTGTTCATAAAGCAAGCCTTCCTTTTGTTTTTTCTCTAGAAAAAGTAGCGGTGAAGCCAGTCCGCTCAAAATCGTGAATTATAGCTAATCTGGAATCTGTGAAAAACCGCTTCGAATATTAAAGGGTGATTTTGAGGGTTTGCGGCGAAGGTCCGTTCATGGCCGGTTGCTGTCTGTGAATTCCGCGAAATGCGCACTTTAATCCGCAAATTTCACCGGCAGTTAAAGATCCCATGCAGCCTTTCTCACTTCCTCCTTGAATCTGATTCCAAGTCCAGAATATTCGAGTTCATAATAACGGATAGCGTCTTCTAGCTCCTGCCGCGCAATTCTGGTGAATATGACGCGCATCATTCTTCCTTGAATATTTCCTCCAGCGGGATGCCCTCCAGCGTTCCTTCCCGATACGCTTTAAGTCTCTTGCCTGCTTCCTCAGCCCAGATTTCATCCAACTTCTTGTCCGGCTCATCTAGGCTCTTTATCAGACTCTCGACTAAGGAAAACCGTTCCTCTGGTTTTAGTTTCATCGCCTCATCCAACAGCTCTTTCGTACCCATTGTTTGTTCCTCCAATTTTCATGAGAAATAGCTGCGAATATACCCCGCATGTGTTCGCTGATTCTGTCGCTATGTCGTTTATCCCGGGTTATCTCGGCCTAACCCATTGAATAGCAAACCTGATTCTCAGGATAAGGGAATGTTTATCATGCGTCGACTATAGGCCTCGACTCTCGGTACACTCACGGTACACTGCCCAGTTTTCACGACTTGCGCCAACCAACGTTAACCTATTGAATCAACACAATTTCCACTAATTGTACCGAACACCCCCTGTTCCAACATAATCAGTACGTTATTGATTTTACTGGCCCTGTCAAGTTAACGATACAGCATGGGACGGCATGGCTCTGGAGGCTACAAAAGCATGCAGTTTTGACAAGACTAAACCATCTTCTTTTTAAAATGGACAATAAAATATCAGGAGAACCCACTTTTACTTTAAGCAACTACTTAACTTGACAGTACCGTACAGGGTCACGAAATGATTAAGTGCCGTATAACGAGCGCATGCAGTCGGATCGCCATACCGCTACGCGCTTTGTCGACCGCTGATGCGAGGCGTTAGGCGACGCGAACAAACAAGTAGGACGCTTTTGGTCAAGCCTCTTCAGACAAGGTCGGCAGCCGTTGCCAGCGCCGCGCTCGTCTCCGGCGCACTTTGGCGGGCTGCCCTCGCTGCTCAGCACTATCTCGCTTCGTTCCGGATCCTTGACGACCCGTCGGCGCGGGAGCTCGAGCAGGTCTCTGCGCTCTTCGAGTGTGGCCTCGCGGTAATTCTTCTGGGGCACGCGGTGGCCGTAGCGTCTTACACGCGCCGTCCCTTCCGCTTGAACGGGGTTGCCCTGGTTGCCATCGCTGCCGTCGCGGGAATAGCCATCGGCGGCTCACTCTCACAGGCGCCCATTCTTGGCGCTCCCGGCCTGGTTCCGGTCTCGCTCCTGGTGGCCTGCGGCTTCGTCGGCTACTTCGCCAACCACGCCTGAGCTTCGGCATATCTCGGAGCGGTGCTGGGGAGTGTTGCTGCCAGCGTACTCGCTATCTCGGAGTTGGATCCGTTTGTTCTTTTGGCCGTATCGGTTCCACCAGTTTGTTTTGCACTTACAGGTGTGGGCCTCGGCAGGCTGGCTCGACGCCTCGTTGCCCCTCGGCGAGTCGCCTAACGAATAAGGATAGATTATGAGAGCGGAGCGAGCCACGATCTATCCTTATTCGTTAGACTGCAGTTGTGGAAATATTTCGTCCAACTCTTTTCTCACGTAACCAATCGTTAATTTGAGGTAGAAGGTCGACCACATGTAGCACTAATCCCTCAAGTTCAGTTGCG
>CAMYOI010000350.1 GCA_947259955.1 uncultured Gammaproteobacteria bacterium | reverse complement strand
GGGCCCCGGCTTTCCTTTTCTACGCGCGGTATACAGCAATCTATACTTGCGTTTCTTGAGTATGTCGTGAAAGTTCAAGAGCGTTGAGGGTTTGAGAATCACCGCTGCCCGCCGAATGCGGTGAGGGCTGAGAAATAGAGACCACATGCCGAGTAGTAACCGGTCAATCACAGTCAGATTAGGTGCACGTCGACGAGGCCGGTTAATGATCAGGAGTTGGTGTTTCATGAGTAGGCTGTCGGCGACGATGGCCTTAGCTCCACCGGGCCCCAGGAGTTTGGCGAGCGTTGTCAACAAGTGTGCGAGAATCAGCAGCAGGTCCTTCATGGGAGGGTAGAGTAGGGAAGTATGCCTTCGGCAACAAGACTGGCTAAGTTTCTGTGTTCAAGAGATAATTTGCATTTCGCCAGGGACAGGTAGACCTTACGGACTACTTTTCCTTTCCGAAAATTCGTAGTGCCTGAAATTATTGACGTTTTTAAGGAGTGGCGCCAATCTGTAATCTTCATTCAACGTTGCTGTTAAATAAGGATCCAGATTCATGAAGACTTTTGTTATTGCGATGTTCGCATGCTTATCAACGCTGTTTCGGCCTCGACGTTCGCTACACTTCGAGATCGTTGCATTGCGACATCAGCTCGCCGTATATCATCGAACAATCAAACGTCCGCAGATTGGTCCAGGGATCGCGTCTGTCCAAAATTCCTGAAACGCGCATCGAATGCGATCTGAACTAAGGGTTTTCTGTCAGAAATGCAAAACTTAAGTCGTTGAATTACCTCGTTAAAACCCAAATAGGCACACTGACTTTTAATCAGGTGGTCGCAGGTTCGATCCCTGCACGGCCCACCAACAAAACAATAACTTACGAGCGTTTCTTATTAGCGTTTGATTATTTTCTGTCGAAAAGTCAGAAAAGTGCTCATCTTGTTGGCTTCGCCTTCAACTTTTTAATGTCATAAACCTTCGCCGCGGCCGAGGTGTTGCCAGTAGATCCGAATCAGTCGCCCCTTTCCGCTTGAGATCATGTAGCGTGAACCGGGTGATACCCTTCTCCCTGACGCAGGCCCGCATGCGCCGCTGCCATCCGGTATTGAACGAATTCACTTTTACAGGTTGGCCGTACTTGGGTACTGTCAAGTTAAGTCCAGATCCGGCAGACTCATTCCATGAATATTACGAAACCACTGTACCATGGACATCGATTCCCGCGGGAAATCATCAGTCACGCCGTTTGGTTTTACCACCGATTCTCTCTCAGTTACCGTGATGTCGAAGATCTTCTGGCGGAAAGGGAAATCGAGGTTTCCTATGAATCGATTCGGCAATGGTGCAACCGCTTTGGGCCGAAATACGCCAGAAACCTGACGAAGCGGCGAGGCCGATTGGGCGATACCTGGTACCTTGATGAAGTATTCGTGACAATCCGTGGTGAGCGCCACTATCTGTGGCGAGCTGTTGACCAGGACGGCGATACAATTGACATTCTGGTCCAGAAACGGCGAAACAAGCGCGCTGCCAAATGCTTTTTCCGTAAGTTGCTGAAAGGCCAGTGTGCACCACCCAGGCAAATAGTGACAGACAAACTCAAGAGCTACTCGGCGGCGCACCGAGAGGTTATGCCAGCGGTCCCGCACTGCACCGACCAATACGCGAACAACCGGGCGGAATTATCGCATGAACCCACGCGTCAACGGGAACGACAGATGCGTCGGTTCAAATCTACGGGCCAGGCCCAGCGGTTTCTCGCGGTGCATGGTGCTGTCGGCAATTTGTTTCGGCTGGGGCGACATCTGATGCGAGCGAGTCATTATCGTGAGTTCCGCTCGAGAGCGTTTTCTGAATGGCAGCAGGTTACGTGCGCCTGATGGCATCTAATTGAGAGTTTGCTTGCGTTCGATTCGGCCGGTATTCGTTAACTTGACAGTACCCTTGACAGTGATGGCGCGAGCTTTAAGATGACTTATAAATTTCACAGGAGATGATAATGCCCTGGTGGGGATGGATAATTTTTGGCGCGATTCTGCTCGGCTCCGAATTAATGGTAGTCGACGCCGGCTTTTACCTGGTATTCATTGGCATCGCGGCGGCAATCACGGGGCTGGTAGCGCTCAGTGATGTCGGCCTGGAGCCCTGGGTGCAGTGGATCCTGTTCTCAGTCATCTCGCTGATACTCATGGTTTTGTTTCGCAAGAAGCTCTATGCCAAGTTGCGCGGTTCCGGGATCGGTTATGAAACCGGCCCCACCGGAGAAATCGTAATCCTCAAGCAGGCGTTGCAACCGGGAGAGAAGGGAAGGCTGGCCTACCGCGGCACAGACTGGACCGTGATCAACGAAAGCGATCAAGCCTTCGAACTGGGGCAGCAGGTAAGGATCAGTAGTGTCGATGGACTCACGTTAAGGCTCGGTAGCATAAAGAATCAATAATTAAGGAGAACAAGTATGTACGATAATTTTGCATTCTGGGTGTCCATCGCTACAGCGATCGTTGTGGTTCTGATCATATTTAAGAGTGCAGTGGTGGTGCCGCAGCAAAGCGCATATGTGATCGAAAGCCTGGGTAAATACAGCCGCACCTTACGCGCCGGATTTCACATCTTGATCCCGTTTATCGAATCCGCTGCCTATCGGCATAGTCTGAAGGAGCTGGCCGTCGATATTCCCGAGCAAATCTGTATCACTAACGATAATGTCCAGGTTGGCGTCGATGGCGTATTGTACATGCAGGTACTGGATCCAGAACGGGCTTCGTACGGAATTTCTGACTATGCCTTTGCAATTTCGCAACTCGCGCAAACCACACTGCGGAGTGAAATCGGCAAGATTGCGCTGGATCGAACCTTCGAAGAGCGCGCGATGATCAATGCGAATGTTGTCTCCGAGCTCGACAAGGCTTCAGACCCCTGGGGCGTCAAGGTGCTGCGCTACGAAATCAAGAACATTAATCCGCCACAAGATGTGCTCACCGCAATGGAAAAACAGATGCGCGCGGAACGCGAAAAGCGCGCAGTTATCCTGACTTCTGAAGGTGAGCGGGATGCCAAGATCAATGAGGCGGAAGGTGAGAAGCAACGCGTGATCAAGGAATCCGAGGCCGTCAAGCAACAGCAGATCAACGAAGCCCAAGGTGAAGCCGAGGCGATTCTTGCGGTCGCTACGGCGACCGCGGAAGGTTTGCGCCGGGTGGCGCTGTCGTTAATCACCGAAGGCGGTGATGCGGCAATGCAGCTGCGTATTGCCGAGGCCTATGTGCAGCAATTCGGTAATCTGGCAAAAGAAGGCAACACCCTAGTAGTGCCGTCGAATTTGACCGATATGTCTTCGATGATTGCGCTCGCCACCACCATCGCTAAAAAGGATCCACCCGGGGCGCTTTAGGTTGGCGTCCAATCTGGGAAAAACAAATGCCAGACCGGTTTTAGGGCCGCTCACCCTCATTACCTCAATTGCTGTTGCCATCTCGGTTTCAGGGGCTTGTTCGACTTTGCAGGAGATCAACGGCCGCACACAGCTGGTCCAAACGCCGTTACCCGACTATCGTGTAGTTACCTAGACCATCTAATCGTATGCCGAGTGGCGCGTTATTGTTTGGATTTGTTGCTGCAGCTCTCGTGGTCCTGCTGATTCCCGGGCCTGGTGTTTTGTATGTCGTGGCGCAAAGTGTAGGTCAGGGGCATCGCGCTGGCTTGGCATCGGCACTCGGACTATCGGCTGGTGCTCTTGTGCATGTAGCCGCGGCGACTGCTGGACTCTCAGCTATTCTGCTCACGTCGGCGACAGCCTTCGGCATCGTTAAGGTATTGGGTGCCGGCTACTTGATCTATCTGGGGATACGTACGCTATTTGCGGGCCGTCCAACGGTCAGCACAGAGGCTTCCACTCCTCTCTCGTTGTATCGCCTCTTGACGGATGGAGTGATCGTTAGTATTTTCAATCCGAAGATAGCAGTGTTCTTTCTCGCGTTCCTACCACAGTTCGTAGATCCGAGCCGAGGGCCGGTCCCGCAACAAGTTTTGCTACTCGGGCTCATTTATGTTGCGTTAGCTCTCATAACTGATAGCGCCTATGCTTTCCTGGCTGGTGGCTCACGGCATTGGCTCAGCGGGCTAGTGATGCAGGGACCGCTGCCGCGGTATTTGACCGGGAGTCTCTATTTGGGTTTAGGGGTAAACGCAGTGCTCACCGAACGGCCACAATGAGCTGCGGAGGAGCCCTTCATGTTACTTACCCCGAGTGGCCGCTCCTGGCCGAGTCCCGCCTGATGAGGTACGGTGGAAGGTACGCGCCTAGCGCCTGTTTACTCGGTCCGCTATGGCGGTGACAGCCGCCAGTCGAGCTTAGGCAATATCCGCACTAGCCTGATTGACTGGACCTGACACATTCTTGCCGGTCGCTACCAGAGTACGCTACGTCCGCGAATTGTCCTGGCATTCGCGAGATCATGTGAACTGAAGGCAATGTGCTTAATTATTTTGCTTGAATTCTACTCAAAACCGTTGAAATTGAAGCTGATCGCTCTATGGGCATGGATGGGAGTTTCTATACTTCACAGGAACTTTTCGAGTTAGAAAAATCTACCGTTTTATTGACCGGCTGGCACTGCGTTGGACGGGCTGATGAAGTTTTAAATTCTGGAGACTATTTCACTGCACAGCTTTTAGATGAGCCCCTAATTATAGTTCGCGGAGATGATGGTCACATTCGGGTTCTGGCGAACGTCTGTCGTCACCGCGGAATGATGTTGGCAGAGGGAAAGGGAAACGCCAAGCGGTTTGTTTGCCCTTACCACGCATGGAGTTATTCCCGCGATGGGCAATTGGTGAGGGCCGCCCGTATGGACAACAAAGGCTTTCAAATTTCAGATTACCGATTACCGGAATATTCCAGTGAAATTTGGCAAGGATTTATCTACGTAAACCTGACAGATGCTCCATCTGCTTTGGCTCCCCGACTGATTGAATTGGACAAGTTCCTCAATCCCTACGAAACTCACAATTTCAGGGTTGTTCATACCGCAGAAGAAATCTGGCAATGTAACTGGAAATGCCTCGTTGAAAACTTCATGGAGGGATATCACCTCTCTATCGTTCATCCATCTACGCTAAGAGGCTACACCCCCAGTCAGCTTTGTACCAAAGGTCCATCCGGTTTAAGTTTCACCAGTTATTTCGCCAACTATCCGGATAATATTCCCCCTCGTGGTCATGGATCGGAAGGATTGACAGAGCAGCAGAGGCACCGGTCTTTCTTGTTCAATGTTTTCCCAACTCAGGTAACCAGTCAGGCTGCCAATCTGCTTGTATCTCTATCACTACAACCCGTCAATGTGGACCAGGTCAGAGTGAGGTGGACACTTTCAGTCTACAAAGATGACCTGGATGACGAGGCGATTGAAGGCCGAATTGCTTTGTGGATCGACGTCAACCGGGAAGATCGCGAGAAACTCGAGAAACTGCAGGTGGCGCTTCGATCGTCTAAGGCATTGGCAGGGCCCCTTGCAGGAGAAGATCAGGAAGGAACCATTCAGGATTTCCACAAATATCTGGCTCGGGGATTTCGGCATGCGGTTTATTTGAATCCTGACTCGCCAGGCCAGATGGCAACTCGAAGGTAAAAGGCTCATTCTGTCTGAGTAAGAAACATCGTCGTATTTCACTCCACGGCATGATTGCCAACCTGGCCGCTGTGAGTATGGAGGAGCCCTTTGCGCTACTTGCCCCGAGTGGCCGGTCCTGGCCGGGTCCGGTCTGACGCGGTGCTGCGGAATGTGCGCGCCCAGCGCCTGTTAGCTCGGTCCGCAATGGCGGGGACAGCCGCCAGTCGCGGACAGGGAATATCAGCATTGGCCAAATAGGCCGGACGCGACCCTAAGCGGTCTGATTTGGGACGACGCCTATCCGGCTCCTATTTGCCCAGACTGTGTAAAAACTCCAAAAACTCTCTGATCGAAGGGTCCCTTTACCCTTCCTGCAATGGAGATCGTGGCGTAGAGACGATCCTGCGAGG
>CAMYOI010000349.1 GCA_947259955.1 uncultured Gammaproteobacteria bacterium | reverse complement strand
ACTGTGTCGCCGTATCCTTGATGACATCACCGGTGTCCATGGCGCCCAACAGAACACAGCGTGTCAGGTGCGATGATGAATCTTCTGCTACAGTGGGCCAGCGGGATTGACATCGGCAAAAACGTAAATCTACTGTAGGCATATCAGAGAAGTATTACGCAAATCATCACATCGGCTTTGTCGATCTTTCATGGTGATTTCCCCTTCGATTTGTGGTTGAGAATATATAAAATCCTTCTCCAAGTTTTGAACCTCGCTTCTGCGAGGTTTTTCTTTTGTGAGGAAGGTGTTTGTGCGAGCTGGCAGCAAGGGGTTGTTGAGAGCATTTACTGATGCAATGCAAAAACTCGTTCTCTTCCTCGGCAGGAAGGTCCGGAATGGGCAATTTTCAGGTGTAACGCGGTCGGTTCGCGACCGTCAGAAAAGGGTCGAAAGCGCCAGTTCGTTCCGATCACGCGCAGGTCCGCAAAGAGTATGTAGGAGCCCTTCGCGCTATTTGCCCCGAGTGGCCGCTCTTGGCCGAAAGCACCAGTACATTCTCGTCGATATTTGATACAAACGCTCAAATTATGACGGTCTGCAATGGGTCTTTTAGCCGCCGGTAGGTTCTGCCGATCAGCGGATGATTTTGATGCGCCGCAACAGACAGCAAACGGCCAACTGTGGACGGTCGTAAATGTCGAACTGGATCGAGTATGATTCCGAATGAGATGGTTCGAACAATGCTTGTCTGGTCGCCGCAGTGCTGTGTAAAACCCAATCTGCGATTTGGAAATCTAAGGTAGATTCATGGAACTAACAGAATTCGTTACTGGCCAAATCTGGTTAAAGGAATACCCGATTCATTTCGTGGGCTGTGATTTCAATGCCCGAATGAGCGTAATCCGGCTCCCCAATTCGACGCTATTACTGCATTCACCTTGCGAGATAGACCCGCAGACGAAGAAGGCTATTTCAGCATTGGGCGACGTCGCTTACATTGTTGCTCCAGGCACGTATCACCATCTCTATATTCCGTCTGCGCGAGCAGAAACGTACATCTGTCCCGGAATTGAGAGAAAGCGTCCAGAGATTGACTTCGATTGGTTCCTCGCGGACCAACCACCGGAAGATTGGGCAGACACACTGGATCAGGTGTTGGTGAGGGGAAACAAATACATATGGGAGGTCGCTTTTTTGCACAAGCCCAGCCGGACGCTGCTATTGGTTGACCTGATCGAGAATTTTACCGACCAGACGCCCAACGTAAATTGGCTACTGAAACTATGGTGGAAGGTGGTGTTTCATATGTGGGATCATCCGAAGCCTGCACCGGAGTATCAATTGGGATGGAAAGACAAGGCCGCAGCGCGCAAATCACTGAAAAGAATTCTTGAGTGGGACTTTGAAAGAGTGATCTTGTCTCATGGGGATTTGATTGATGAAGACGCCAAAGCGATCGTACAAGAAGCGTGGAAAGCTCCTATGGCTACGAATAAATGACGTGTCGGTTATTGATGGCAAAGCCGCCTGATTGCTAAAGGCGTGTTTTTATCTCTCTATCCTTGAATCAACTGGCTCTGAACGGCCAGCTCCGGTCATTCGCCGGGGGCTCTCGGAACCGCCGCTCAATACTCGGTCTTTGGAATCTCAGATAAGGGCGTTAACTACCGACTCGAAGCGATTATGCGATGACCGCCCTCACATCAGCCGCGCTGGCACCGTGGTTGGATATAATTGGCTGAGTTATGACGTCAACAGGAGCTAGCACAGGATGCTGAGTCGAAGGGCATTATTGAAGACCGGGGCGGCATCAGTGATTATGTTTGGAGTCGCCGGAACGTGGTGGGTAACAACACGACCCGCGAAAACAGCCAGAGCACCGTGGCGCGCAGCTTCTGAGGGATTCGGTGACCCAAGACTAGACGTGTTGGCATATGCGATCCTGGCTCCGAATCCGCACAACATGCAGCCGTGGCGGATTGGTATGGGCGACGGCTTAGAGTTCACCGTATATTGTGATCTCGATCGCCTTCTGCCAGAGACCGATCCGCCAAATCGACAGATCACTATCGGATTTGGCTGTTTTCTCGAGTTGTGTCGCCAAGCTGCCGCCGAATCCGGATTTCGTGCAGAAATAAGCTATTTCCCGGAGGGTGAGCCACAGCCTGTGCTGGACAGCCGGCCCATCGCCAAAGTCGAGCTGGTCGAGGATTCGGCCATTAGCCCTGACCCTCTATTTTCAAACGTTCTTGAACGTCGGACCAACCGCCTCGAGTTTGATAAAGACCGACCGATTGACTCAACCGTTTTAGCCGCGTTGCGTGATGCCACAGTGGACGAAGTCAACGTGTTCACAACCTCGGATGAAAGCGAGGTCGACACTCTACGGAAGTTGGCGGCCGATGCTTGGTTGATCGAATGGTCTACATCGCGTACTCGTCGAGAAACCATCGAGGTGACGCGAATAGGCGAGGCGGAGGTGGACGCCAAGCCGTACGGGATTTCCATTGATGATAGGCTGAATTCTACGCTTGGAATGGTGGGTCTACTGTCGCGAGAGGCTTTGGATGATCCGGAATCGGTCGCTTATCGGGAATCATACGCGTTTTATGAACGTGCCTGCCAGTCGGCTATGGGATTCGTATGGGCTACCACGGCAACGAATACGCGACGTACACAGCTCGAAGCCGGGCGTGCTTGGGTCCGTACGCAACTAGCCGCACGTTCTCTCGGCGTATCGTTTCATCCCCTCAGTCAGGCCCTGCAGGAGTTCCCTGAGATGGCTGAGCACTACAGGCGGGCAAAAGGCTTGCTCGCACGCGACGAAGGTGAGACGGTACAAATGCTAGCTCGACTAGGCTACGCACAAAGTATTGGCCCGGCTCCTCGTCAAGAGCTCGCATCACAACTCATCACGATTTGATAATTTCGGCAGAGTTGATTCGACGGTTGCTAGTGGCCGAAATCGCGAGCCTGCTCCATTGGGGCGAACTTCCGCTCAGGGTAAATTGCAGGCGTAGCGTGCTCTGATTGCGACCGGCAAGAATGTGTCAGGTCGAGTCAATCCCGCTAGTGCTGGTACTGCCTTAGTACAACAGGCGGCTGTCCCCGGCCGCATGCAACGTCAGCCCCTCGCGGGCATCCGATAACCCTGATCAGGATCGGACCTACGCGTCGATTGCCTTCATGCCCCGCAACTTTTTGCAGATGCTTGCGTGAAAAGTTCGCTAAATAGCGACCCCGGACGTCCTGTCCGGTCCGGTAAGTTCATGAACAATTGATCTACGCCAAAGAAATCAACTTTTTTGGTATACGCATACCCAATGACGAATGTGTCCCTCTTTTTCCGAGAAGGGATAGGTTCGAAATAGGCGAGAGCGGTCCAACGATTTCCACGCACCCTTGGCATCGAGCTGTGCAATTTTATCAGCGAAACCATACTGGTTATTGGCGATCTCGGACAAGGAGAATATGACCAAACCACCGGGTCGCGTCACGCTTAATATTCCATCCAGTGACTCGGGCGGTGCATGACCATGTGTCAACACACCCGCAGCGACCACCGCGTCATAGCTGTTTTCAGGTAGATCAATACTGCTTGACAGATACATCGCATGTAGTTTCTTGTAGATACCTTTACGTTCCGCAACCGCCAGCATGCCTGCAGAAGGGTCGAGGCCTTCCAGATTATTGAAGCCCATTTGATACATTACCTGGGCCAGGTTACCGGTGCCGCAACCCACGTCGAGGATACGAGAGTCGTAATCCCTGATGTACTTGCCTGCCATACCAACGGCAATGGCTATGTACGGATTGCCGCTGGCCCACAAATGTCGATCGTAGTCTTTCGCCCACTCATCATACAGACTGTCAAGGGTAGCCCGATCCCCGCCAGCGGCGTAAACACGTTCCAGCCATTTTTCGATTTCTTCCAAGATACCCCTCTGATGCTTGATTCACTCATTTTATTCTACGTGCACGGTTAAGGGTTGTCGCCATCTATGCTAGTGCCTGTGGCGCGATGGTGATCCACATACCTACGAACGGACAGGACCGATCAATCACACTTATAGAGATATCGAGTCAGCACCATGAAATCGCCAGAGTCAGTTGCGACTATTTGCGAGCATAGGGTGCTCTGGTTGCGGCCGGCAAGAACGTGTCGTTTTCAGTCTATCAGGCCAGTACTGATATTGCCTGAGCTCGACTGGCGGCTGTCACCGCCATAGCGGACCGAGTAAACAGGCGCTAGGGGCGTGCATTCTGCAGCACCGCATCGGGCGGGACCCGGCCATGAGCGGTCCTTCGTGATGGCCTACGTGATTTTCCGCAGAATACTCAATACGAAAAGTCGCAGGATTGAGGCGATTCACAATTTATGACCCTCCATCAGCGGGATCTTTATTTGTAGAATCTATGCGGCCACCTTGTTTTTATATGCTTCAAATGCTGCTATGACTTCAGCTGAGCTTCGTCGAGCCCCAGTTTGCAAATACTCCATCTCGCTAAGTGCAGCCTCATGTGCCTCCCAACTAGAGCCTGCTACACAATCTTCGACCACGCGGCAGTAATAGTCGTGCTGATGTCCGTCTACAAAAGAATAGTGCACACACACATCGGTGTGTCCACCAATCATGATGAGTGTGTCCGCCCCTAATCCTTTCAATAGAATCTCAAGGTCCGTTCCGAAAAAAC
>CAMYOI010000348.1 GCA_947259955.1 uncultured Gammaproteobacteria bacterium | reverse complement strand
TACAAATAAATTCCAATATACAAATCTTTGCACCGACATCTTCCCGCCTTCGATTCCTAATTGCGTAGCCGAATAACGCACGGGTGATCTTTGTAACAGGCGACCATGTAACATGGCGACCATATTATCAGCAGGTTACAGTTGACATTTATTCCATTTCTAGCGCAAATTGGGTCCAGGCGCGGTCCGATTGGGGGTGTCAGAAATTACCAGAAATTCAAAGGAAGAGGATCGGGGTCTCGATACCTCTAATGGACTCTCCACCGCTAAAAAATAAAGGCTGCGGTGTTTTTTGACCGGCTTCAGATGTGTTGAGAACACATGCTGTCGGGCGATATGAAAGTTCGGGATTTGAGTCGACCCATGAGGGATTGAAGCTGAAGCTCGATCAGGCACAAATAATGCGCTGCATGAATGGCAAGCGCACCGTGATTACGGAAGTCGATGATGTAACGGTCATATTTTTTCAACTGAATGTACGAAGCGATCTATACTCAATAAAATTATCGATACAGTTATTTTCCGCAGGTACGAACAAAGCATGAATGGCAAGAAATATTTTGGAACCGACGGGATTCGAGGACAATTTGGGATCGAGCCCATCACGCCCACCACGGTCCTCAAACTCGGCTGGGCACTGGGAAATGTGTTGATTCGGTCCAATAGCAGACGATGCAAGGTGATTATTGGTAAAGATACCCGCGTTTCCGGGTATCTCCTGGAATCTGCCTTGGAAGCAGGGCTGTCATCTTCCGGCGTGGATACGTCGCTGTTGGGGCCTATGCCCACACCCGGAATAGCTTACCTGACTCGTACCGCGAGAGCTCAGGCCGGTATAGTGATCAGTGCATCACACAACAGCTATCAGGACAATGGAATCAAGATCTTTTCGCCTGAAGGTGAAAAGTTACCTGACGAAACAGAATTGGAAATCGAATCCTTTATGGACAAACCAATCAAAACGGTTTCGTCCAGGGAATTAGGAAAAGCCGAACGATTTCAGGATGCGGCAGGACGATACATCGAGTTTTGTAAAAGCACCATTCCACACCGACTGTCGCTGAAGGGAATAAAGCTGGTCGTAGACTGCGCAAACGGAGCTGCATATCACATTGCGCCTGATGTATTTATGGAATTGGGCGCCGATGTCGTGGCCTTGGCCAACCGTCCCGACGGTTTCAATATCAACAAGGAATGCGGATCAACAAATCCAAAGCTTTTGCAGCGAGCGGTAATCGAAAACCGCGCGGACATCGGGGTTGCATTAGATGGCGATGGCGATCGAGTCTTGTTAGTCGATGCAGATGGTGAAACCTTGGATGGCGATGAAATTCTGTACATCCTGGGCGTGTCTCGGCAAAGAGCCAATCGCCTCGACGGCGGTATCGTGGGTACGCTAATGACCAATCTCGGATTAGAAAAGGCCTGCAGCAGATTGAATATACCGTTTGAGCGGACTCAAGTGGGTGATCGATATATTATGAATTCTCTGCGTCAGTACGGTTGGTACTTGGGTGGCGAAACCTCTGGACATATCATTTGCCTGGATAAGAGCAGCACCGGCGACGGTATAATCGCAGCATTGGAAGTTCTTCATGAAATGATTAACACCGGGCGGCCCCTATCGGAGCTTAAATCCGGGTTGGATATTTATCCGCAGCACATGGTCAATGTTTCCATAAATGAGCATCAGGACAAGCCAAAATTCGACGTCAACAGCGATGTCAATGTTCAAAAAGCCGTATCAGAGGCCAATGATGAATTGGCCGAAAATGGTCGAATCGTACTTCGACCCTCGGGTACCGAGCCGGTCATTCGCGTCATGGTGGAAGGAGACAACTCCGCGGTGGTGGCAAAGCTATCGAAATCAATAGCAAAAACCGTGAAATCGGTCACTGATAGTTACTATAACTCCTGAAACCCGCCCGGCATGTGGTCGTTTCTATAGTCCATATCCCAGACAGCATTCTCCGTTTCGACTTGCCCGCGGATCTCCTCTAGGCCACCGCGGCAGATTTCCATTGACATCCGTTCGCCGCTCGAATGCATGAACACGACGGCCGAAAAAATGATTGCGGCTCGAAAAATTGAGCGGATCCTTATTGCCCAAACGGACTGCCCCACAGGGGTGTATTTGTGCTGAAGATCACGCCGGGAGGCGCTATGCCGTTGTGTCTTTTATTCAACGGTTTAATTTTTTATTCATATGTGGTCAGAGACAGGGCGCGAAGCCTTCAGAGCCATTGATGGAGAATACGGGCCATATAAGATTCCAACAGAGAGCGCGGATCGATCCGGAGGTGTTCTTCCGGGATTTTCTCGGCTCGGACCCAAAATACGGGTCGGTGGCACCAATACTCGACAGGTTACGTAATGAAATGAGCGCGCTCCTCGGAACGGGGACTCTGTCAATCAGCGACTTCATCGACATGACCTCGATTGAATATGATGGGAGCGGAGAAGTCATCCCAAAGGACGAAGAGATACTCAAGGCCTTGGCAAAGGCAATGAAGCAGATCGACATCACGAGGGAGGCGATGAAGACTGCGGCCGGATCGGGTCTTACACCGGAGCAGATCGCCGAAGGCCCAACCAGCATCAAAATACCGGTTTCACTCCTTTGCAATGACAGCAGCTTCCATCGGTTCGTGCACAGCCTGAGCGCGGAATATCACGAATGTCGGGATTTTTCATCGTTAATCTACATGGTGCATGCATTGAAAGTGCACCAAAAGCCGGTGTTCCTGCTGTTCGAAAATGAGACTAGAATCATTGCCTATTTCTCGCCCGCATGGAGTATGCAGGAGATGTGGGAAAGGCTCGTGTCGAGAAACGATCCCGTATTACTGGATATCTACAACGCCAAGACCCCCATCAAAACGCTCTGCTCTCTGGTTCGGGACACACCTGAGGGTTTAGTAAAGGTGCTTTATTTGGGCAAGCAAAGGGCATGATGATTTCATCGTGGTTCGACGACGCCGCGTGGAATCAATAGATCAACATGGACTCAGGATCGATCAGGCACAATACGCCGAAAGATTCTATGCCGATGTTCTCTAAAGTGGGGTGGATGACGTCGGGTGACAGACCCGTGACCGCCCAAGCATGAGGACTGATCGCGGAAAGCGAGTCGCGTCCAGCCAGATCCATCTTCCAGCTTGGGTCGATCTGATTAGCGACGCCGGTAGAGATGTGTATCAGCGCCGTTTCCAACGGATGGTTCACCGCTTTTTCCGGCTCGTGGTGAAACTGAACCACCTCTGCGAGGTTGTCGGGCAGTCCCCAGGAATTGATCAATTCCGCACCGACTTCGGCATGAGTGAACCCGATGATCTCCTTCTCGGCGCGATAGCGATAGGACTCGGCCTCGCCTGCCTTTCGCAATACCCTGGTGGCCAGTTCGGGTAAGGCGTGATAGATGACCAGTTGACCGATGTCATGTAGAACACCGGCGATGAACAACTGGTCAGGGTTCGCATGCCCGCACCGCTCGGCCAGGACCTGTGCAGCCAAACCGCAACTGATACTGTGATTCCAGAAATTGTTCATGTCGACGAGATCCGTGTCGACATGACTGAACGTTTCGACGGCCGTTGCAGTCGTGATCAGAGTTCGTAGATCATCCCCATTGATCGCAGCAATGGCGTCGCAAACATCGCCGATCTTTTGCTTGGCGGCATATGGCACGTCGTTCGCCGCCTTGAGTACACGGGCTATCAATCCCGGATCGTGGCTGATGATCTCGGCAATTTCATCTTGATTTTGTTCTGGTTCGTCCAGGAGCTCCGTGAGGCGCCGATACACGATCGGCGGCGAGAATAGTACAGAGGTTTCATTGATCAATTCACTTGCATCCACGAACATTTCTCCCCGTCATCGAATTCAGACCCATTCGTCTCTAGCCCGCATTTCTCACCAGTATCCCGAGCGATGGCGCAGCACAGGTATCGATGAACGCCGGGCTGAAAAATGCTACTTTAGGGAATTTTCGCACACACTCGGACAAATGACTTTGAAAACATATGGCTAAAACCTTCGGGCCCATTGCCGCATTATTGCTGAGCGTTGCTTTTCTGCTCACGGGCAATGGTCTGCAGGGCACGCTGCTGGCGATTCGAGGCGACATCGAAGCCTTTTCGACCGTGACAATCGGTCTTCTTGGGTCGGCCTACTATCTGGGGTTTGCCGTCGGCTGCGTGCTGGGTTTGCACCTGATACGGCGCGTTGGCCACATTCGCACCTTCACGGCGATGGCGGCCATCGCCTCCGCCGTACCCCTTGCGCACGGTTTGTGGCTGCAGCCTCTGCCGTGGTGGATCATGCGCGCGGTCACCGGTTTCTGTTTCGCAGTGCTGTATATCGTGATCGAGAGCTGGCTCAACGAACGTTCTACCAACGAGACGCGTGGAAGCATTTTGTCGCTGTATCTGGTCATCAACCTCACCGTTATGACGATCGGCCAGATGATGATGACCCTCGAAGACCCCGCCGGTTTCGCCCTGTTCGCGCTAACCTCCATGTTGGTGTCCATTGCGGTCGTTCCCGTGGCGCTTACGGCGGCGGCAGCGCCGGCACCTGTCGAATCGGTGAAGGTGCGGCTGCTGCATCTCTACCGGATTTCGCCGGTCGCCTTTGTCGGTTGCCTCGGCGTGGGTCTAGCCAACGGCGCGTTCTGGACGCTGGGACCGG
>CAMYOI010000347.1 GCA_947259955.1 uncultured Gammaproteobacteria bacterium | reverse complement strand
CCACCTGAATCCATCTCGAACTCAGAAGTGAAGACGCTCCGCGCCGATGATAGTGCGGCATTCGCCGTGTGAAAGTAGGTCACTGCCAGGCTTTAAATAAAAACCCCGGTCCTCTTGGACCGGGGTTTTTTTTGCCGACGTCCGACCTTCATATCGCCATCACTTGTTTGAAAAGACCCATTCGCATCACCCGACAGCCGGTGTTGGACATCAACGTCACCGCCACCGCCACCGCGTCGGCCATAATTCTGGTGTTGTTCGCATTTCCGGTAGTTGCCGCCACCGCCGGCGCATCAATGGAAATGCACTGGTTCAAGCTTGGAATGGGCCTGTTGGGCGGCCTCGCCATGTTTCTGTTCGGCATGGACCAGATGTCGGACGGCCTGCAGGCGGCCGCCGGCGATACGCTCAAGGACCTGCTCGCCAAACTGACCAAGAATCGGGTGATGGGCGCGATAACAGGCGCCATCGTTACCGCCGTACTCAACTCCTCGTCGGTGACCACCGTGCTGGTTGTGGGTTTTATCTCCGCCGGTTTCATGAGTCTGGCGCAGTCCGTGGGCGTCATCATGGGGGCGAACATCGGCAGTACCTTCACCGCCCAGATCGTCGCGTTCAATGTGTCGCAGTACGCCCTGATACTCGTCGCGCTGGGATTTTTCATGCTGTTTGCATCCAAGCAGGAGAAGACCCGCCACTACGGTTCCATGATCATGGGGTTGGGGCTGATCTTCTACGGCATGGGGGTGATGGGAGACGCGATGACGCCGCTGCGGTCCTACGAGCCTTTTCTCGATCTAATGGTGAGGATGGAGAATCCGCTGCTGGGAATTCTGGTAGGCGCGGTATTCACGGGTCTCGTTCAGTCGTCCGCGGCAACAACCGGCATCGCTATCGTCATGGCGGCCGAAGGGTTGATCACGCTTCCCGCCGGTATTGCGCTGGCCTTTGGATCCAACATCGGCACTTGCGTTACGGCATTGCTGGCGGCCATGGGAAAGCCCGTGGAGGCGGTGCGCGCCGCAGTCGTGCACATTACTTTCAATATCGCCGGCGTTCTTGTCTGGGTCCTGTTCATCCCGCAATTGGCGGATTTCATCGTGAGTATCTCGCCCTCGGCACCGGAGTTGTCCGGCAAGGAGCGGCTGGCGGCGGAAGTGCCGCGGCAGATCGCCAACGCCCACACCGTGTTCAACGTCGCGAATACCCTTTTGTTCATAAGCTTCACCGGGATTTTCGCGCGGATCGCTGAAAAACTGGTTCCCGAAAAGAAGGTCGAAGAGAAAGTCATTGTCAAACCAAAGTTTCTGGACGAAGCGCTACTGGAAATCCCATCGATGGCATTGGAACGGGTCCGTCTCGAAATCGGGCACATGGGCGAAATCATCAGCGATATGCTCGCTTTGGTGGGAAAGGCATTTAGAGAAGGAAATCTGGAAAAATTCAAGTCGGTGCGGACGATGGACAACAAAGTCGACATTCTTCAGGAAGCCATCCTGAATTATATGGGGCAGTTGCGGCAGGAACCGCTTACGGACAACCAAAGCCGCGAATTTCAGGCGTTAATGAGCGCGGCGATCAATCTGGAAAGCCTCGCCGATGTCATCGAATCGGACCTCGTCGCGCTAGGTGAAGCGTTCATCTCCAAGGGCCTGAGACCCAGCGAGGCTACCGAGGTTCTGCTACACGGCCTGGGAGAAAAGCTGGTTGCCGCCATTAGTGATTTGGTCAACGCGTTGCGGGAGCACGATGAGAAGTCCGCGGAGAAAGTGATCGAGCTGAGGCATGAAATCCGGCGCCTCTCCGATGAGTTCATCACAAGACAGTCTGAGCGCATCTCGGGGCGGGCGGGGGCCCAGGTCGAACTGATTCGCCTCGAAATGGAATTGCTGGACAACATGCGCCGCATCTACACGCTGGCCAAACGGGTGGCAAAAGAGTTCGTGCCGGAACAGGTTGCGGATAACATCGCGTGACGGGCGGAAATAGGCCCCCGGCAGGGAGTCGACGACTGCGGGGCACGTGTCCCGCTGATCCTTGTGCAAATATGTTGAATGGAGTATTTTCGGCGCACAACAGATGTGCTGTTTACTCGATACCGGTGCCCGCGTTCTTGCGGCGGTGACTGGATGATTCCCGTGTGTAAAATTGCTTCGATCTACTGGAGAGTGTGATGGCAAAAAAGGACAAGAAGAAAAAAGATGACAAGCGTGATGTACTCCCCGGTATGAAGGACGTTGCGCCCGTGATATGGGCGGGCAGGGGCGCCACAAAGATGAAGCGCGAAGAGTACGAGAGTGAACTGGCGAAGCTGGAAGCCGAACTGGTGAAGCTTCAGGGCTGGATAAAACACAAGGGTCTCAAGGTCGCCGTCATATTCGAGGGCAGGGACTCGGCCGGCAAGGGCGGGGTGATCAAGCGCATCACCTACCGGCTAAGCCCTCGAATTGCGCACGTCGTCGCGCTCGCGTCACCTACGGAAAAGGAGCGTTCACAGTGGTATTTTCAACGCTATGTTTCCCAACTGCCGTCAGCCGGTGAAATGATGCTGTTCGACCGAAGCTGGTATAACCGGGCCGGGGTCGAACGCGTCATGGATTTCTGCACCGATGAGGAACTGGCCGAATTTTTTGCCACGGTAAACGGATTTGAACTTGCTCTGGTTCGTTCCGGGACGATCATTATCAAATACTGGCTCGATATCGCAGACGAAACACAGGAGGAGCGATTCCAACTGCGCATCGAAGATCCAAGGAAACGATGGAAGCTGAGCCCCATGGATTTGGAAGCTCGCGCCCGCTGGTTCGACTATTCCCGTGCACGCGACGATATGCTGATGAAGACCAACACCGAGCACGCGCCCTGGTTCATTGTCGACAGCAACGTCAAGCGGCACGCGCGCCTCAATGTCATCGCCCATCTGTTGAGCATGATTCCGTACGAGGACCTGACGCCCAGGGATTTAGAGTTGCCGCCGAGGCAGGAGGCCGGGGGATATCATCCACCCGATTTCAGCGACTTCAAGTTCGTGCCGTCGGTTTATCCGTAGCCTGCATACTACGGGCAGGTTACAGATCAGCTGTCGGCCGGCTGATCTGCACACCGATTTCCGCCGGTAAAGATTTTTCTTACTGGTTCTTCTCGTTCTCCAGGGCCTTTTCCGTGATCTCCTTGAAGAGCTTCGTCGCACGCTTCGACACTTCCTCGTACTTCGGGTTTCTGTCTATGAGCGGTTGAATTTGCTTGGCATCCGCGGCCACTGTTTCCAGGAACGTCATATCCCTTTTGGTTAACACTTCACCCTTGTCGACTTTGTCTTTTAGTTTGAGTGCTGCCGGCAGCCGGTATTTGTCGAAACGTTCCAACAGCGCCATGATCACACCCAAGTCTTTATCTGGTTTACTCATTGTCTATACCTTTACACTTGATTGTGTCAGTCAGAATATAATGAAGCGCCATCCGCATGCCAGTCAGTTCAGGGCATTGACAATGCTGCCGTAGAACTGGAGCAGCATTGTGTCGAGGGCATCATCGACCGGGTCCGGTTGAGACGACACCTTCACGATGACAACTTCAGCCGCCGGATCGACATAGATCCATTGACCGTGGATGCCTATGGCGCAGAACGCACCCGCCGGATTGCCGGTCTGGTACCACTGGTTGCGGTACTTTCCATTGGGCAGTAAATCGCTCATGCTTCCTCTCTGCCATGCGTCGCGGCTGCCGCCGCTGCGGCAATCTTCAACCCAATGTTCCGGTATGATTTGCCTGTCGTTGAATCGTCCGCCGCCGCACATCACCTGACCGAATCGCGCCAGATCCCGCGGAAGGACACAGATGCCGCCCGCCGCCCGCGGCGTCCCTCTGGCGTCGACGGTAATGTAGGCATCCGATTCGGCGCCCATCGGGCGCCAGATGTGCTTCGACAAAAGCTCGGACAGACATTCCCCGGAGGCGGCTTCCAGGATCAAGCCGAGCATGTCAGTGTTCGGTGACATGTATTGAAACGTGTGGCCATGGGGCGTGCCGCTGTGACCCAGGGTAATCAGAAAGTTGCGCAGGTCGCCGGCTGCTTCCCCAGGCGTCGGCAGGTTCCAGCCGGTGGCAACGCGGTAGCGATTGAACTGCGCATTTTCTCCAGTATAGATCTCGGAAAAATCCAGTCCGACCTGCATGTCGAGTAAATGCTGTACCGTACAGTCGCCATAAGCGGCGTCCTTGGCGTCGGGAATGTATGTCGAAACCTGCTCGTCCACCGCTAGCCGGCCTTGCTCGACCAGGACGCCGGCAAGAGCACCGGTTACCGATTTGCTCACCGAAAACAGGATGTGCGGATCGGTGCCGCTATAGTGGGGCGCGTACCATTCGTAGACGATCGAACCCTTGTGCAGGACGCACAGCGCGTCGGTCCACGCTTCGGTGAGTATCGTCGCCAGAGACCGCTGGTAGCCGTTGCCGTCGATGAAATGCAATCCATCCAGATCCGAGGTTGTGCGGCGCAGTGCGCATATCTGATCCGGTTGGTTCGGTATGTTCGCCGTAGGGACCAGTTCCCGCACGTGGTGAAGGGACCACCGGTTTTGAGGTGCCTCCCGCCAATTCCCAAGATAAACGTTTTGATTTCTATCCGACATGTGAACCTCTACATTGCTGGACGGCCGGCAGCATCAGCGAACCACGAACCCGAAGCTGTCTCA
>CAMYOI010000346.1 GCA_947259955.1 uncultured Gammaproteobacteria bacterium | reverse complement strand
AATCGCGATAGCGAAATCTCAATTCGACCGAAGCGGACGATTTAAGAACAATGCTAAATCGTCGGGAGTTTGCCCGAACCAGACCTTGGCATCGAGACCCAAAACGTGTTGTTACACTGAAACAGCAAAGTCTCAGAACAATCTATTTCAGTGATCCAGGGATGGAATCCCACCGTGCGAGGAAGAAGAAGAGAGCTACGTCATTCCCAGAGAAATCGAAAACTTCTATTTCACGTTCAAGCTCAGCCATCACATCGATAAGTGCCTGTGGACGGTCCTTGTGCTTCACCAACAAGCGTAGACGTTCTCGCAGCGGCTCGTAGTAATTGGACCAACTTTCTCGGCCGGACAACACCGGATCAAGCGGATTGAAGCCTGCGTTAATCAATTCATCCACTACGGCGTCTGCTGTTGTGATGTCCGGGTACTCTTTGGCCCAGAATGCGGATGCCTTGTCGGAGCGTGCTGTTGGTTTGCACTGCCAGACGATGTCACTGAAAACGAGCCAACCACCTGGTTTCAGCAATGGTCGCCAGCAGGTGAACGCATTGGTGCGACCAATGTTGTAGATTGATGTCTCCGACCAGACTAGGTCAAATTCACCCGTCACACCCTCAAGCGGTGGAGGTTCCATCATGTCGCCCACTAGGGCACTTATACGTTCACCAAGCCTATGTGTGTTAGCCGTGGATTCCAGGCGTGCAATAAACGGCGCATGGGAATCCAACGCAAGAACATGTGCCTTTGGAAGGCTTTGTGCTAACACCAATGCGGAGGCGCCTACTCCACAGCCGAAATCGGCAACACGCGGTTTTAAAGGCAGGTCTGAGCTTAATCGTTCTACTAAATTTCTGGTGGTCGTCGAATCACCAGGACCCAGGTGGACTAAATGGTCGAAAATGACCGTATACGCACTCATGATTTCGTATTCTTGTTCCATGACTAATTTTGCAAATCAGAATCACATACGGTTTTGGAGTGGCTGTTAACGCCGAATATAATCGGGAATCGATTTGTAGAAAATGTCGGCTTCGAGTACAGAGTGTGTGAAAACTGAATTTTGATTTCGAATGTTAAATTTCGACCTCACAAATTGCCTTGCAAGCGACGATCTTCCCACGACCAATGCATTTGGGACACCCTATTTGACACTTTTTCGGAGTTTTCTTACAGCCTGAGTATCTAGCAGAAATTTTTCAGAACGGCCCGGGAACGAAACCGCTCGCGCGGAAATTGGAGGCTGGTTGAGGTAGGTGCTGTAGAGTCGAGATAAGAGGTTGAGTATGGGCGCTCGGTCAAGAAACTCACTCGTTTTCTGGGGCGTTCTCCCGATACGGCGAGTGCTGAGGATTTGCGGCGTTTTCAGTTTCGCTTGGTTGCCGACGGCACCCCGCGGATGACTTTGAACGCGGCGATAACCGGGCTCAAGTTTTTCTTTCAGGTGACCCTGGACCGGGGCGAACTTTTCAGACTCACCGTTCAGTGCATTCTTTATGATTTGTTCTGGTGTTGTTTGCATGAAGTCGGAATTTTGAGCCATACCGATGCTGCACTCAAAAGTTTCATTCCGGTTTTTTTTGTTACCGGCCGGGTGATCTCGAAAGCCTTGCCTGGATCCGCTGCCAGGGTTGTATATGCATTTGCTACAAGTTAGGGTCAAGACATGCGGCAGACCCGAAATCGTGCAATCACCGGGCCGGAACACAATTGCTGGCGCAAGGAAACCGCGGGGCGTGTAGCAATAGCGGTTGATGGCGAGTCTTATTTCCGTGCAGTCCGCGAAGCGATTCTCTCTGCCGGGCGTACAGTGTTTATCCTTGGCTGGGACATACACAGCAAACTGCAGCTGGTCCGCGACGGTGAAGACGATGGCCTTCCCAGGGAACTCGGGGCACTCCTCGATTTTGTCGCGAAACAGCGCGCTGTCGACGTCTTTGTGTTGAGCTGGGACTTCGCCATGATCTACCTGCTCGAGCGCGAGCCCTTTCCGCTGTACGTGCTGAACTGGAAAACGCATTCGCGGGTGCGGTTTCACATGGATGACAGACATCCACTGGGCGCATCCCAGCACCAGAAGCTGGTGGTCATCGACGATGCCATTGCGTTCTGCGGCGGGCTGGATCTCAGCAAGTGGCGGTGGGATACCCCGGAACACCGTATTAATGATGAGCGGCGCGTCGATCCAGACGGCAAACCCTATCCACCCTTTCACGATGTCCAGATGCTGGTGGACGGTGATGCGGCTGCTGCGCTGGGTGAGCTGACGCGGGAACGCTGGTTGCGCGCGACCGGTGACGAGATCCCCGCAAAGGATGGTGTGCCGGGTCCGGACCCGTGGCCTGAATCGTTGCAACCCGTCATGCGTGACGTGCCGGTGGCAATCGCGCGTACCATGGCAGACTATAATAATCACCGGGGCGTACGGGAGGTGGAGCAGCTGTACCTGGACAGCATTGCGGCAGCCAGGCATTACATCTATATCGAAAACCAGTATTTGACCGCACATTGTATCCGCGAGGCACTGAGCAGTCGTTTGCAGGAAAGCGATGGACCGGAGGTGGTCATCGTATTGCCGGAGAAGACCGGCGGCTGGCTGGAGCAGCAGACCATGGACGTGTTGCGCGCGCGTCTGGCGAAGCAGCTGCGCGAGGCGGACACCGGCAAACGCCTGCGCCTGTATTATCCCCGTCTGTCATCTTCTTCCGATGTCTCGCTGATGGTGCATGCCAAGGTCATGGTAATCGACGACATGTTACTCAGAGTGGCGTCCTCCAACCTGAGTAACCGGTCCATGGGGCTGGACTGTGAGTGTGATTTGGCGATCGAGGCCGAGCCCGGCAGTGAGACCGAACAGGCAATCCGCCGGTTCCGCGAGCAGTTACTCGCCGAGCATCTTGGTGTTGAGCCCGGGCAGGTCGACGAGGCCATGCAGAACGGGCAATCACTCATCGGCGCGATCGAAAATCTCCGCGGTGGCGAGCGCACGCTGCAGCCACTGGACACGGCCATCGACCCGGAAATCGACCAGCTGGTGCCCGACTCCGCGCTGATCGATCCAGAACGGCCCATGGATGCGGAAAGGTTCATCGCGCATTTCGTGCCGGATGAGCACAAGCCGCATACCGCGCGGCGTATTGTCCTGGGGGTGCTGACGCTGGCCGCCTTGCTGGGGCTGGCCGCCGCCTGGCGCTGGAGTGCGCTGGGTGAATGGCTGGACATCGACCGGCTGATACGCCAGGCAGATGCATCGAACGCGCATCCCGCCACACCCCTGCTGGTGATTGCCGGATTCGCTATCGCTGGCACACTGGCGGTGCCGCTGACACTGCTGGTGGTGGCAGCCGTGCTGGCCTTCGGATCGCTCACCGGCTTTTTCTACTCGCTGGCCGGCGCGGAACTCAGTGCCCTGCTGACCTATGCGGCCGGGCAGGGCGCGGGCCGCGACCTGGTGCGGCGTTATGCCGGAAAACGGCTGAACAGAATCAGCAAGCAGTTATCAAAACGCGGCATACTGACCATTATCACACTGCGTATCGTGCCGGTGGCACCGTTCGCCGTCATCAACCTGGTAGCGGGTGCCTCGCATATCCGCTTGCGCGATTTTGCGCTCGGTACGCTGCTGGGTCTGCTGCCGGGCCTGGTGGCCATTGCGTTGTTTGCCGACAGCCTGGTGCATTCCATAAGGGATCCTGATGCAGGCAGCTTTGCCTGGCTGACTGCCGTGGTGCTGGTGATCGCGCTGGCGACACTCTGGTTGCGCAAGTGGCTGCGCCGCCGGCAGGCGCCCGTGAAAAGTTACACGCGATCCTGAGTGACTGTTTTGCAGTTCAAGCTCGCGACCTGGAACATCCATCGCTGTATCGGCCGGGATGGCGTAATGTCGCCTGGGCGGTGCGCGGCGGTATTAAACGAAATCGATGCCAACTTGGTTGCACTCCAGGAAGTGGAGTCCCGTCCCGGAGATGAGCAGGATGCGCTGGCTTTGCTGGCGCGGGAAACCGGCAGCCACGCCATCGCAGGCGCGACGCTGGTAAGGGAGGATGCACACTACGGTAATGCACTGCTGACACGCCTGCCTTTGCAGGCAGTGCGTCACCATGACCTGAGTGTGCCCGGGCGTGAACCGCGCGCGGCACTGGATGTGGACTTTGAAGCAGACGGTTACAGGGTGCAAATGATTGCCACGCACCTGGGCCTGCGTCCGGCAGAGCGGCGTGCGCAGGTGCGCCGTCTGTTGCCCCGGTTCGATGTCAGGCGCCGTGACCTCGTGGTGCTGGCGGGGGATCTGAATGAGTGGTTTCTATGGGGGCGCCCGTTGCGCATGCTGCACAGGATATTCCCCGGGACACCGCACGTACGCAGCTGGCCGGCCCGGGCGCCACTGCTTTCTCTGGACCGAATCTGGGTGCATCCACGCCAGGCCCTGGTCCGTTTGACCGTGCATCGCAGTGCGCTGACGCGCACCGCCTCCGACCATCTGCCGTTGATCGCGGAAATCGGCATGCACAGTGATGCATGGCATCACTTGAATTTTAATGAAACGATTACCCAACGTTCAGACCGAGATGAGCCTGCATGTGCTCGCCTACAACCTGAAGCGGGCAATCAGCATTCACGGCGTACCGAAGATCATCGAACAACTGCAGACGGCCTGAGAGGGCCGTTATCGCGATCATCGCCGCCTCAGATCATCCTTAAGCCACGAATAAATCTACCCGGAATTGTCTTCACAATCTTGGCTCGGGTACGGTGATCTGAGTCGGCGGTATCAGAAACTAAGCAACTTTCCGGTCAACCGCTGAATCGGACAATTACCAGGGTCTTTTCACACACCCTCGGCCATGAGCGGACAACCCCTCCATCCTACTGATTTGCTTAGCTCGTAATCGGGCCTTCTCCAACGCGGGGATTTGGTCTCGTACCGTTTGAAACTGCCAAGCACAGTACGATCTCCGCTGGCCGGGGTGCGTCAGCCACCATCAGGGTCATCGTATCGAAATGTGCGAATGACCAAGCTTCGTCCTTATGTCCAAGTGGCAGATCAATCGAAGTACCCGCCGCCGCGACCTTGACGTTGGAAGGGATAAGAGCTTTACCACCGCCAACGGCATCTCGCATCGGTTTGCCAAGTTTGGGGTGAATCATCGCCCCACCTTGTTCCATGGACCCGTCAATCCCCACGATAGCCGCTTTTCCATAGCTGACTGCCGGGGAGGGTAGCTGGGAGATTATCTGAGACATAAGTAATTCACCGATATCACGCCCGAGATCGAACAGGGGTGAGAGGTCCTCGACGAAGCGACCAGTGAATGGGTTTTCCACTACGGCTAGTGCTGCGACGCGGGTGATTGGCGAACATGATTCGTTCGTTTCGTCGGCTTCTATTGTTTCTCTGATAAAAAGGGTCTTGCGTAGATTCATTATGAGCGCCTCAAGTTTCTAATGCATAAGATACGAAAACCGATTAACGCCAGCATGGCTACAAGGATCATTGCTCCTGCAAACCAAAATGGTGCTGCTGGGTTGCCGCTGACATCCCGGATGTAACCCGCTATAGTTGGGAAGATGCCCATGCCAATATAGTAAACGGTAAAAAATATCCCCATACCGACAGCACGATTCTCATCACGTAGCACTCGTGTTGGCAACGTCATAATCAATCCACCAGCCGGCCCAAAAATTAACCCAAGAATCGCAAACATTAAGGCATAGGATGATGTCAATGGAATTATCCAGATAACAGTAGCGATAGCAATAAAACTCACAACCATGGTAGTTGTGGGTCGCCCTATGTGTTCTGCAAACCAACCCCCCATCGGTAGAGCGGGAATAATCAACCAGCTTGTGAGGCTCACAATTGCACCGGCAGCGGCCAACCCCATTCCTTGTGCGGTCAAAAACTCCGGTCCGAAGCTGAGCGGCAGAATGAAAGCGATGTTGTAGAAGCACCAAACGCACCCACCCAATAGAACGCCCCATAACTCAAAAGGCGACAAGCCTCTAATAGCATTTTCATTTGAATTAGCCTTATTGGCCTTCACGTCTCCTGGGCTGGTATAGACTATGGCGATCAGTAGCAATGCCAGTGCGCACATAGCGACAGGAATCGCGAACGCCCATGCTAACCCTATCACTTCGGTCAATGGACCCATGGTCAATAGTGCGACGGCGATGCCCAACGGCCAACTCGAGATTAGGATGCCCATTGCAGTCACGATGCGATGGCCGGTGAACCAGTCGGTGACCATTTTGGTAACGAGCACGTTGAGTAAAACGGCACCAATGCCAGAAATCAGTCGACCTGCGAACATGACTTCGTAAACATGCGACGTAGCTAGTAAGGCTCCACCACCGGTCATCATCGCGAGTCCGGTAATCACCAACCGTTTATCGCCAAAGCGCTTCCCGAGCCAGCCGCTAGGAATGGCGAAGAACGCTCCGGGTAACAGGTAAATGCCCATGAGGGTACCAAGTGCGGTGTAGCTGATCGCGGTCTCGGTAGTCAATGCGGGGCCCACAGCTGCAAGAGACTGAAATTGGAAACCCATCGTGACCCTCGCCAGTGTGAGTGCGAGCAGAATCAGCCAGCGATTTGGCATGAGAACCTCATTGTTGAAAAGCAGAAACTTTTTGGCGAACTCCCTTTCACATCAATTCGTCGTTGTCGTTACACTATATGCTGTTAGGCATTGTGCCGCACCAACAGCCTGCGTCAGTTTCAAGCTAGGGCCGACACGAGGTCATCATCGACAACCCGAACCATGGCTCGGTTGGACGCAGTGCTGGGATGTGTGCAGTACAACTACTTTTTACACTCCGTACCGCACGATCCGCAGCAGCAGGCCAACCTCGCCAGCTACCACTGGCACGTGGAAATCACACCGCGCACCTCGATCCCTAATGGCTTCGAACTGCGCTCGGGACTGTTCGTCATCACCATCAGCCCTGAGGTCGCCGCGGAGAAGCTGAGGAATGCCGAGATCTAGACGGAGTGGCGGCAACCGCT
>CAMYOI010000345.1 GCA_947259955.1 uncultured Gammaproteobacteria bacterium | reverse complement strand
CTCTCCGAGGGTGGCCATGATCAGGCTTCTTGCCTGATCGCGCAGAGCCTCGAAATTCTCTCGATCCTTGGTCAGCTGTTCAGCCTTCTCGTTCATCTGAGGTCCATGTAAACTTATGGCTAATTACCTGATCTAACTAGCCAGATCCGATCAGGAATCCTGACCCAACGTTACCAACGCGTACCCCATTCTATGAAGAATTGGTTGCTAGTGATTATAACCGTGCTGACCGCGACCGGTGTGCAGGCCGAACAGATCGAGGTCATCCAATTGCAGAACCGTTCGGCTGCGGAACTCATTCCTTTCATACGCCCGGTGATGAAATCGGGGGAAGCGGTGTCGGGAACCGGCTTCAAGCTGATACTGCGGGCTAGCCCCGAAACCGTAGGAGAAGTCAGGCAAATACTGTCACAGATCGATTCCGGGCTGAAAAACCTGGTGATTTCCGTGGGCCTTGCCGGATCGTCTCGAGGAGAAGAAAGCGCGGCGGGGGGCGGCGTTCGTTATGGTGCGGAAAAGGGCGGCTCCGTGTCGGGATACATAGAACACGGCGAATCGACTGATCAATCGACGGGGACCCAGCGGATTCGCGTGCTCGAAGGTCAGCCGGCATGGATATACGCCGGAAAGACGCTGGTCACGCCGGGAGCCGTCTATTCACCGGGAGGCGGGGTGGTCTATGGCCCGGTGCGGCACGATTTCGGCAGGGTCAACCTCGAGATCAGTCAGCATCGAGAAACGCTTTCTGGAACGGGGCCGGCGATAGACGTGCAGAGCGTCAACACGGTAGTGACCGGATCACTGGGTGAGTGGATCGATATCGGCGGGGCTGTACAAAGCGAACAACGGAGGCGGAGGGGAATTCTCAGCGGGGCGCGTTCCGGTATCGATCAGGAACACAGCGTCAGCGTCAGGGTCGATATCGCCGAATGATTCCGGCCGGCCGATTTGTTGGCGCCGCCTGCATAATCGGGTGGTTGTCCGTGCTGTGCGGTTCGCCGGTCTACGCCGAGATCAGCGTCAGCCACGGTATCGCGATGCACGGAGAGCCGAAGTACGATGACGGTTTTTCTCATTTTGATTTCGTCAATCCGCAGGCGCCCAAGGGCGGTGAATTGAGGCTGGCAAGTCAAGGGACCTTCGACAGCTTTCACGCTTACATTCCCAAGGGCAATCCTGCTGCCACCGGCTCCGTTGAGACCCTGCTGACTTCCAGCGCCGACGAACCCTTCACCGAGTATGGGTTGATAGCCGAGACCATCGAGTACCCCGAGGACCGTTCGTGGGTCATATTCAATCTGAGACCGGAAGCGCGCTGGCACGACGGCGCGCCCATCACCGTCGACGATGTGGCGTGGTCGTTCGAAACCCTGACCACCATGGGGCCGCCATCCTACCGGTTTTATTACGGTGGGGTCGAATCCGCCGAGGTGCTCGGCGAACGCCGCATCAAATTCACCTTCAGCGAAAAAAATAACCGCGAGCTGCCCCTTATCGTAGGGCAGCTGCCGATTCTTCCTAAACACTATTGGCAGGGCCGGGACTTTCAAAAGACAACGCTGGACCCGCCGCTGGGAAGCGGACCCTATAGAATCGCCGGATTCGAGGCCGGCCGCTATTATGTTCAGGAACGGGTCAAGGATTACTGGGGCAGGGACCTGCCTGTGAACGTGGGCATGCATAATTTCGATCGCATCCGGGTCGATTTTTATAGGGACGACACCGCAATTCGCCTCGCGCTCAAATCCGGCGTCGTCGATTTCCGCTCGGAAAACCAGGCCAAGGCGTGGGCGCTTGATTTCAACGTGCCGTCGGTGAAAAAGGGTTGGCTGCGAAAGGAGCTGATCCGCAACCAGCGGCCGACCGGCATGCAGGGCTTCGTCATGAACAGCCGGCGTCCGGTGTTCAGCGATGCCAAGGTGCGGGAAGCGCTGGCGTACGCGTTCGATTTCGAGTGGACCAACAAGAATCTGTTCTTCAGCCAGTACACACGGACCGAGAGCTACTTTTCGAATTCGGAGCTCGCGTCCCGCGGACTGCCCGAAGGGGAGGAACTCGAGATCCTGGAGGCTTACCGTGGGCGCATGCCCGAGCGGGTATTCACATCGCCCTTCCGCGCGCCCGCCACCGACGGCAGCGGCTGGACGAGGGAAAATTTGCGCACCGCCTTCGCGCTGCTCGAAGAGGCCGGGTGGGAGGTGCGTGATATGAAACTCGTCGATACCGGGAGCGGCGAACAGATGTCATTCGAGATCCTGCTGGTGAGCCCCGCATTCGAGCGCATCGTACTGCCGTTCACCCGGAACCTTCGACGACTCGGTATCGATGTCAGCGTGCGTCTCGTGGACCAGACGCAGTACATCAACAGGCTGCGCAGTTTCGACTATGACATGTTCATCTTTACCTGGGGCCAGTCGGAATCGCCGGGCAACGAGCAGCGAAATTTCTGGAGTTCCGCCGCCGCCGACAACCCGAGCAGCCGAAACTTCGCCGGCATCCGGGATCCGGTCGTGGATGAGTTGGTAGAGCTCGTCATTTCGGCGCCGTCAAGGGAAAGCCTGGTTGCCCGGACGCGTGCGCTGGACCGCGTACTGCTGTCCGGTTTTTACGTCATACCCAACTGGCACATCAGATCCGATCGGGTACTTTACTGGGACAAGTTTTCGCGGCCCTCGAGGCCGGTCCGGGATGGCGTCATGGTCCAGCGCTGGTGGTTCGACGCCGAGAGGGCGGCGCGGCTCGAGCGTGCAAAGAATACCGATGCCTCGCTGTTGGACCGCGGCGCCGACGTCGAGGACCGATGGGGCCTTGAGTGGGTGTTGGCGGCGCTGGCCGGCATACTGTTGATTGGCTGGTTCGTGTTCCGGCGTGCCTGGGGCTCGACGGGCGCCAAGGTATGACCGCCTACATCGTTCGCCGGCTGCTGCTGATGATCCCGACGCTGTTCGCGATCATGGTGATCAATTTCGTGGTGATCCACGTGGCCCCCGGTGGCCCCGTCGAGCAGATCATCGCACAGATAACGGGCGAGGGCGCCGACATCACCGAGCGCGTCACCCGCAGCGGGACCGGGGAGACCACGGCCAGGGTGGACCCGGGACTGGCAACGACCAGCAAGTACCGCGGCGCGCAGGGGCTTGACCCCGAATTCATAGCGGAGCTGGAAAAGCGTTTCGGCTTCGACAAGCCGCTGCATGTGCGGTTCTTCGGACTGATGAAGAACTACCTCGTGTTCGACTTCGGTGACAGCTTCTTTCGGGACCGCAGGGTGGTGGACCTTGTGCTGGACAAGATGCCGGTGTCGATCTCGCTTGGACTCTGGACGACACTCCTCGTTTACCTCATATGCATTCCGCTGGGCATCGCCAAGGCCGGTCGGGACGGTAGCCGATTCGACGTCTGGACAAGTGTCGTGATCGTCATCGGCACCGCGATACCGAGCTTCCTGCTGGCGGTGTTCCTGCTGATCCTGTTCGCCGGCGGCAGCTACCTGGACTGGTTCCCCCTCGGCGGGCTGGTATCCGAAAACTGGTCGGAGTTGTCCTGGCCGGATCGAATACTGGACTATTTCTGGCACCTTGCCCTGCCGATCATCGCCATGACCATCGGTGGTTTCGCCACCTTGACCATGCTGACCAAGAACTCCTTTCTCGACCAGATCCATCAGCAGTACGTCGTTACGGCCCGGGCCAAGGGGCTCAGCGAAAGGCGCGTCATGTATGGACATGTGTTTCGCAACGCAATGCTGATCGTGATCGCCGGGTTTCCCGGAGCGTTCGTCAGCATCCTTTTCACCGGGTCGCTGCTCATCGAGATCATCTTTTCTCTCGACGGACTGGGCTTGCTTGGGTTCGAGGCCGCGTTCAATCGTGACTATCCGGTCATGTTTGCGACCCTCTACTTCTTTTCACTATTGGGTCTACTGATGAATCTGCTGGGCGATCTCATGTATACCATCATCGATCCCCGCATAGATTTCGAGGCACGAGAGGTATGACGCTGTCCCCACTGACACATAGAAGAATCGAGAGCTTCAAATCGAACCGGCGCGGCTACTGGTCGATGTGGATATTCCTGGTGCTTTTCTTGTTCACCCTGTTTGCCGAATTCGTCGCCAATGACAGGCCGTTCCTGGTCTATTTCAAGGGCGATTTTTACAGCCCGGTTCTCAACGCCTATCCGGAGAGCGCATTTGGCGGTGAATTCGAAACCGAAGCGGACTATCGAGACCCCTATGTCGCCGACCTGATCAGCCGTGACGGCTGGATGCTGTGGCCCCTGATCCGCTACGACCATCAGACCGTGGCGTGGGATCTGCCCGTTCCCGCCCCCTCGCCCCCCGACGGAGAGCACTGGCTCGGTACGGATGACCAGGCCCGGGATGTGACGGCGAGACTGATCTATGGTTTCAGGATATCGGTTCTATTCGGATTCACCCTGACCCTGGTGAGCGCGGCTGTTGGCGTCGCGGCCGGTGCCATGCAGGGCTACTTTGGCGGCTGGCTGGATCTCATCTTTCAGCGATTCATCGAGGTCTGGTCAGGACTGCCCACACTCTATCTGCTGATCATCCTCGCCAGCATCGTCGAACCCAATTTCTGGTGGCTGTTGGGTTTGTTGCTGCTGTTCAGCTGGATGGGATTCGTCGGGGTGGTGCGCGCCGAGTTCCTGCGTGCCCGGAATTTCGACTATGTCAGGGCCGCCCGCGCCCTGGGAGTGAGTGATTTTACGATCATCTTCCGGCACGTGCTTCCCAATGCGATGGTCGCGACGCTGACCTTTATGCCCTTTACGCTGGCCGGATCCGTGACCGTCCTGACCTCGCTGGATTTTCTGGGCATCGGCCTGCCTCCGGGATCGGCATCACTTGGCGAATTGCTTGCCCAGGGCAAGGCGAACCTGCAGGCACCCTGGCTGGGGTTGACCGGATTTTTCGTGATCGCGCTGATGCTGAGCCTGCTAATTTTCTTCGGCGAGGCGGTCCGCGATGCATTCGATCCTCGCAAGACGCTGGCCGATCGATGAGCCTGGAGCCGAACAAACCGCTGCTCGAGATCGACGACCTGGCGGTCGGTTTTCACTCCGCGCAAGGGGACTCGCTGGCGGTCAGAGATCTCACCCTGCGCATCCTGGTCGGTGAGAGCGGGTCCGGAAAATCCGTAACGGCCCTTTCCATCATGCAGCTGCTTCCCTACCCATCGGCGTTTCATCCCGGTGGCAGCATCCGGTTCCAGGGTATGCAGCTCATGGGTGCGGACAACGCGCGCCTGCAAAACGTGCGCGGTGATGGAATCGGCATGATTTTCCAGGAGCCGATGACGTCGCTGAATCCGCTGCATATGGTCGAGAAGCAGATCAACGAGACCCTGATCCTGCACAAGGGCCTGGACCCATCCGCGGCCCGGGTCCGCACGCTCGAACTGCTGGATCGCGTCCGTATCAATGACCCGGAGAGCCGCCTGGAATCCTACCCCCACCAGCTTTCCGGCGGCCAGCGACAGAGAGTAATGATAGCCATGGCGCTCGCCAACGAACCGGATCTGCTGATTGCGGATGAGCCGACGACAGCCCTGGATGTCACCATCCAGGCGCAAATCCTGAAACTGCTCCAGGAGCTTCAGCGGGAGCTCAGGATGTCGATGCTGCTGATTACGCATGATCTCGGCATCGTCAGGAAAATCGCCGACCGCGTGTGCGTGATGCGAAACGGGGAGATCGTCGAGCGCGGAGAGGCTGAGCAGGTTTTCAATCGGCCCCGACACGATTACACCCGCGAACTCCTTGGCGCCGAACCCGGGGAGCGCGCCCCGCCGCCCGATGGCAATGCGGCCGAAGTCATGCGCGCTGAAAACGTGCGCGTTTGGTTCCCGGTGCGGAGAGGTGTAATGCGTCGAACGGTCGACCACATCAAGGCCGTGGACGACGTGTCACTCGCTATCCGTGAAGGTCATACCGTGGGTGTGGTTGGGGAGAGCGGGTCCGGAAAGACAACACTGGGTCTGGCCCTGCTCAGGCTGATCAGCAGCCGGGGCGCAATATGGTTCGACGGCAAAGGGATAGATCGGGTTCGCGCCAGCCGCCTAAAGCCCGAGCGCAAACAGATGCAGATCGTATTTCAGGATCCTTATGGGAGCCTGAGTCCGCGCATGTCTGTGGGTCAGATCATTGCCGAGGGTCTGGAGGCGCACGGCCTCGTGCCCTCGGCCTCCGAGCGGGACGACCGAGTTGTGGCTGCGCTGCGGGAGGTCGAATTGGACCCTGCGTTCCGCTTCCGCTATCCGCACGAATTTTCCGGCGGTCAACGGCAGCGTATCGCCATTGCCCGGGCGGTGATACTCAAGCCGAAGCTGGTGGTGCTGGATGAGCCGACGTCGGCGCTGGATCGCTCGGTCCAGGTGCAGATCATCGAGCTGCTCACCAGGCTTCAGCAGGAACACGGCCTGGCATACATGTTCATAAGCCACGATCTGCGCATCGTCAGGGCCCTGAGCGACGACCTCGTCGTATTGCGACAGGGCCGGGTCGTCGAGCAGGGGCCGGCGAATGATATCTTCCAGAATCCCCGGCAGCCTTACACGCGAGCGCTGCTCAAGGCCGCATTTGATCTCGAGGCGGTGGAAAGTGCCGACATGGCCCAATGAAACACCGCGAATAGGCCAAAACCGATACCACCCAGTCCAACAGGTGCGTAGCGAGGCTGAGCTCGATCAGGGACTTCGAAAAGGCTTCTATCGGATATGACGCGCACCATTTCTAGCGCGCCATGTTGACGAAACGACTGTACGCATGGATCTACGCCTCGGTTAAAAGATGCGCTATGGTGTTACAACGACGGCGGAATGTTGACGGGAGACGGGCGGAAAGTGGCGCCAGCAAGAGAAAAAGTGGATACGGTTGTTATCGGGGCCGGTGTCGTGGGCCTGGCGATCGCACGGGCACTCGCCCTCCGCGACCACGAAGTTGTCGTGCTCGAGTCAGCCGTGCAGATCGGCAGCGGCATCAGCTCCAGAAACAGTGAGGTCATTCACGCTGGTATTTACTATCCTCGAAACACTCTGAAGGCGCGACTGTGCGTCGATGGGAAACACGATCTATACGCGTATTGTGCGGATTACGGTATCCCCCATGAGCGCTGTGGCAAGCTCATCGTCGCCGTGTCCCAAGACGAAAAAGAGTTCCTCGCCGGCATGCAAGACAGAGCCAGGAACAACGGTGTCGACGACCTGCGGGTGCTGACACGGGCCGAGGTATCGGCAATGGAACCCGAGATCGAGTGTGCAGCAGCGCTGTTGTCGCCCTCCACGGGTATTGTCGACGGCCACGCGTTGATGTTGTCGTTGACGGGCGACATCGAAAATGCCGCGGGATCCGTGATCCCCGCCACGGCGGTGACCGGAATCCAGCCAGTAGACGGCAGGTTAATCGTCTTCACCGATGAATCGTTGGATATGGAGCTGGCGGCAAATCTGGTCGTGATCGCGGCCGGCCTGGGTTCCTGGAAAATGGCGGCGCATACCGAAGGATTTCCCGGTAAACTGATTCCACCCAAGTATTATTGCAAGGGAAGCTATTTCGTTTTGCAGGGTGCGCGTCCCTTCTCGCGGTTGATCTACCCTGTCCCCGAGAAACACGGGCTGGGGATACATGCCACCCTGGACCTGAACAAATTGGTGCGATTCGGTCCGGACACGGAGTGGGTGGAAAACGAGGATTATCAAGTGGATACATCCAGGGCCGAGGTTTTTTACCGGGCCATACGCAGGTATTACCCCGGTCTTGGAGACGATCGTCTTTCTCCCGGATACGCGGGGATTCGTCCGAAGACTTCGGGTCCGACAGGCGAGGGGCAGGATTTTCAGATCCTGGGGCCACATGCGCACGGAATTCCGGGGCTGGTCGCGTTGTTCGGAATCGAGAGTCCGGGCCTGACCTCGTGTCTGTCGATAGCGGCGTACACCACCGAACTGCTGGGAGCCTGACGACAAATTGGGGCAGTGGATGAAATGACTACTTCAGAACATCCTAAGAAAAAGATCGAAGTACGTGGCAAGTCGATGGCTTATGTCGAGATGGGCGAGGGCGCTCCGGTCGTGTTCCAGCATGGCAACCCGACTTCTTCTTACCTTTGGCGGAATATCATGCCCCATGTTCAGGATCTTGGCCGCTGTATCGCCCTTGATCTCATTGGTATGGGCGATTCGGACAAGCTGGACGATTCGGGGCCGGCCCGCTACACGTTTG